>JAHDCK010000412.1 GCA_020629915.1 Saprospiraceae bacterium | reverse complement strand
TTTCAGAAGCATTTATATTATTTATTGTATATATATAATTTCTAAAATAAGGATTTGCATTAAATTTTCTGTCCAACATTCCGTTCATCGCATTCCGCAAAATTTCAAACTGAGTACCATCTGCACTATTTACAAATCCTTCAAAAACCTGAAAAGCTTCTTTGAGTTCTTTGTTTTCGTTAGGCTTTATAAAATCTTGAGTTTGCTTAATGAGTTCAGTTGGGTTTTCAGCAAAACGGGCAGGACGCTGCGCCATCAGAGAAATAAAAACAAAAACCCCTAAAATTGTAAAGAAATATTTCATTATATAATATTTAATATTTTCTATTTAACAAAAGAAATGCTTAACCAGTTGTTTCTGCGCAGGGTGTTTTTCATAGTAAAACCAGACTCGTTGGCTCCTGTTTCTACTGTTTCTACATCCTGAGACAGAATACCGGAAATAATCAATATCCCTTCCGGTGCAAGCATTTTATATAACGATGGGAAGGATTTTAAAATTACATTTCTATTGATGTTGGCGAAGATCAAATCAAATTCCTTTTCAGTTATTTTTTCCAGCGTCCCTTCGATGAATGTTGTTGACATCATTTAGAGACATATTTTCTATTGTATTATCTGTAGAATTTTTATCTATATCTAATGCAAATACTGGATCTGCTTTCATTTTACTGGCTAAAATGCTCAATATCCCGGTTCCGCAACCGAAATCAAAGACCCTTTTGTTTTCTAATACTAAAGATTCCATCTGTTGGAGCATCATATAAGTTGTTTCATGATGTCCTGTGCCAAAAGCCATTTTTGGGGCGATGAGCAATTCGTGTTTAGCTTGGATTTTACCGTGAAATTCTGCCCGAACGGAAGCAAAATTTTCTTCCGGATTATTGGCGGAAGGAATTGTTATAGGCATGAAGTTGGATTCCCAAAGAGCATTCCAGTTTTGAGTCGGAATAAAATCAATCGTATACGTAAAAAGTATTTTTTTGCGCATTTCATCCACTACTTCCTCTAAACTTTCCTCAAATAAATCTTCCGGAATATAAGCTTCAAATCCCCCCTCATTTTCTTTAAAAGTATCAAAAGGAAATTCGCTTAAAAAAGCCATTAATATTTCGGCTTCTTCAATATTGCTTAATTTTATATCAAATTTGTAATAATTCATTTAAAAAGAATGTGCTATGGCTAAAAAATCATCTGCTTTAAGCGAGGCTCCACCAATTAGCCCGCCATCTACATCCGGAAGGGAAAATAAGTCTTTGGCATTAGCAGGTTTGCAACTTCCTCCGTACAGAATAGAGGTGTCATTGGCTGTTTCAGTATTATACTTTTCTACTATCCAACTCCGAATGGCCTGGTGCATTTCCTGAGCTTGTTCCGGCTGAGCTGTTTTGCCTGTACCAATGGCCCATATAGGTTCGTAAGCCAGGATAATTTTTTTGAAATCTGATTCTGCTAATTGAAATACAGATTTTTCTAATTGATTTTTTACATATTCCAAATGGGTGCCGGCTTCCCTGATTTCCAGTGGTTCTCCCATACAAAAAATGGGTTGCAAATCATGGGCAAGAGCCTGCCGAACCTTGGAGAGCAAAAGGGCATTATCCTCACCAAAATATTGTCGTCGCTCGGAATGACCAATTATAACTAACTCTGCACCAGCTGCTCGCAACATCGGAGCAGAAATTTCTCCGGTATAAGCACCCGAAGTTTCCTGATGGCAGTTTTGTGCTGCAACAGATAATTGGTTTTGTTCCTTTAGCATAGAAGATACTTCTCTGGTCAACAAGGCAGGAGGGGTAACAATCATCCAAACGGATTCGGGTCGGGATGCATTTTTAAGGGCAGAAACAAGGGCCAAACCTTCCTCGTAGGTTTTATTCATTTTCCAGTTTCCGGCTACAATTTTTTTTCTGGGCATATTCTTTTCAAATTTTGGATAAATTTAGTATTCCAGATTTGAAATTAAGAATTAATGTTAGATTAAAAAATGTAAAATTTTTATCCTGAGGAATAGGAAAGGCAATTGAACAGAATCCAGAATGCGAAATTCAGATTTTTCTAGCTGGCACTTATAGGTATAGGATCGCCCAGAAATTTTGGTTTTTTATTTATAATAAATAAATCTATAAAAGCTTTGACTCTGGCAAGGGTTTCCCGGATAGGCATATACTTGTCATATCGGGCAGAAACGGTTTTGGCATTAAAGGCTATAGCTTCGATTCCGTAATTGCGGGCGATAAAAAGGGCGCGTTCGTTATGGAATTTCTGGGAAATAATAGTCAATTTATTTTGTTGGAAGACCTCTCTTGATCGCACTACAGAATCCAATGTTCTAAAACCAGCATAATCGAGAGTGATAGCACTTTTGGGCACCCCTAAATCCATGAGCATCTGCTGCATATCTACAGGTTCATTATAACTTGATCTTCTGTTATCTCCGCTCACTAATATGTGTTTGATTTTTCCACGGTGATATAACTCGGCTGCCGCTTCCATTCTATATTTAAAATATAAATTTAGGTTGCCATTTGAGACGCGCTTACTGGTGCCCAGTACCAATCCAACTTCATTAGCCGGTATGTTTTTTACCTCTGAAAAAGTTTGATTTTTGGTGGAAAATTCCACCCAAAAATAAATTCCGGCCACGGAAAGGAGGGAGATTAGTCCCAAAAGAAATCCGTAAAGCATTGTCTTTTTTATTATTTTAAAATAGTTCATTGTAGCATTTTTCTTTAGCGATTACCCAACTCCACAGCGCGATTGTGCGCTGATTCCAGTCCATCTTTGATAATTTGATGAAAACGGTTTTCATTAAACGAATTCATAGCCGCTTCTGTTGTGCCGCCCCGCGAGGCCACTTTGGAAATCCATTCCTGACAAGTGAGGTCATTTTGTTTTTGCAGGTGAACGGAACCCAGGAAAGTTTGCCCGACGAGAAGTTCCGCCTGAGAAGGAGAAAATCCCAGCTTCATAGCGGCCTCCATCATGGCATTCATGAAGAAATAGACATAGGCCGGACCGGAGCCACTGATGGCTGTGGCCGCATCAATCAAATCTTCATTTTCCAAATATATGGTTTTACCTGTCGTGTTGAGTAAGTTTTGAACGGTAACTAACTCAATGCGGGTTACTTCAGTCGAGGAAGTGAAAACAGTCATTCCCATCCCGATTTGAGCAGGGAGGTTGGGCATGGATCGGATAATTTTTTCTGCGCCTAAAGACTTGCGGATGGCATTGATTTTTACACCGGCCATGATAGAAAGAAAAACCTGCTGCTTATCTATATGGGGTTTTAATATAGGAAATAAAGTCGTCGTATCTTGTGGTTTTACGGCAAGTATAATTAGGTCAGCTTTGGTGATGCAAGACTCTGGCTTGGAATGAATAACTCCAATATCCATTTTTTGAAGTTCCTCAATTTTTTCAGGACTTTTTTCAAGGATCATTAAGTCCTTTTTTTCTAAAATATGAGATTTTAAAATGCTTTGGGCATAGGTCAGTCCCATATTTCCACCTCCTATAATTAGTATTTTCATTTATAATTTTTTTCTATTATAAGGATAATCATATTTCAAGTGTACTTAAGCAAGTAGTCAAATTAAAAAGGATAAAAATAGCCTCTTGACGATAAATGACATGGCTTTGCCTGACGGTTAAAGGGTACGACGATTTGCTATATTCGTCAATTATTTTGTCACCCTAGCTCAGTGTTTCTTGTAAGGCGAGACGCCTGACAAGGCCTATTCGTCCTGTCAGGCGTTTTGCCCGACGAAAACCTTTACTAGATTGCTTAGATATCCAAATTCTTTTAATTGTGTCCACCTACTTACTACATTGTGTAAAAAATAAATTAGTATTTAGACTGGCGTAGGCGCAGCCTACTCCAGTCATCTTGCTTTTAATTTTATAAATCACTTTTTACACAATGTACTTACTAAAACTTATTTTTCCACATCATGGACTCCACGGGTTTTTCCGTCCGGTTGATAT
>JAHDCK010000411.1 GCA_020629915.1 Saprospiraceae bacterium | reverse complement strand
TAGGCGCGAGATTGTTGTCGCAGTCCAGCCATTGGTAAGTGGCGTTGCTGGCATTGGCGACCAGTTCGTTGCCCTGGATGGAAACAGTCGTATCTGTATTGTTGACATATAATTCTATCGTAATTAAACTGTCGCACCCTTTAAAGGTATTTAAAATGGAAGTATATGTAATGTCATCTTGTATATCCGTAACAGTTACACCATCGGGGAATGTAAAATCTTCCCCGGCACATATAAATGCTTCTTCTGTGCTTTGATAAGTGGGTTGAACAAGGAGGATGGTTGTCACCAAACTGTCGCAGCCATTTGATGCAATATAAATACTTGTATAAGTAATATCCTCTGTGATGTCAGTCTGAATCGTTCCGTCCGGGAAAGTGTAATCATCTCCTTCGCAGATTTCAGCCTCCTCGGTCGTATTGGTGACTGGGGCCGGGAGCAGCGTCGTAACAATGAGGCTGTCGCAGCCGTCGCTGGATTGCAAAAAAGAAGTATAAGTGGTATCTGTTATAATATTAGTTATAATGTTTCCATCCGGAAAGGTGTAGTCATCTCCTGCGCAAACTACAACCTGCTGGTTGGTGATCAGACTGTCCGATACATCGATAAAAATATTATAAATACTATCGCATCCTGTTTTTGATTGATATATAAAACTCACAAGTTGATCTTCCAGCATAACCTCCTTGGTGCCATTCGGATAAACCAAGGTGTCACCAATGCAGAAGTCCATTGTTTCAAAAAATTCATATACTGGATAAATATTTATATTAAATGTGATAATACTATCGCAGCCCTCAGAAGAAACAAATGGAAAAGTTATTTGAGTATCAACAGGAGGAGTCAGGAAAGTTTGATTGGGGAGCAAAATACTATCGCCTTCACAAATACCCATGTTTAATATATTAATATAACCCTGGATAACTTCCAGTTGTGTATGTATAATGCTATCACACCCGAAGGAGGAAATCAGAGTAGAAGTATAATTCTGGTCAGTCATTACATTGGAAACAGAAGTTCCATCCGGAAAAGTGTAGGAGCCCCCTTCGCAGACTTGCGCCGTTTCATTGATAGAATAGTTTAGTTGTACGATTAGATTGGTCGTAATAATCGTATCACAAACGCCGGCGCCGGGCAGCGTAGAAACATACATTTGATTCGTAGTTATATTATTTTGCATCGTTCCATCCGGGAAAATATAAGAATTGCCCGTACAGATATTAATCATTTCTGAAATCAGGACATTGGAGTCCACAGAAATATTTGTAGTAATCGTACTATCACATCCCTGGCTACTTAGCAGTACCGTAATAAATGTCTGGTCGGTTGTAATATTGTTTTGCACGGTTCCGTCGGGCAGGGTGTAATTGCTTCCGCTGCAAACCGAGGCATTGATGGTTTGATTATAAACAGGTAAAATAGTTATATTAGTTTGTATAATACTATCGCAATTTGCAGGCGTAGAAAAATTGGATTGATAAGAGACGTCATTCGTAATATTGGTCATTACCGTTCCATCCGGAAAAGTGTAATCCTCTCCCTGGCAAAGCTCGATGGAATCTATCGTAAATATGGCAGGTAAAACGATCAGGTCGGTGACCATGACACTGTCGCAACCTGCCGAGGATTGCATAGAAGAAGTGTATATTTGATTAGATATAATATTTGTTTGCATTGTTCCATCCGGGAAGGTGTAATTTCCACCCTCGCAGACTTGTACAAATTCGTTGAGATAATAAGCCGGAGCGACATTTAGTTGCGTGATGATGGTGCTGTCGCAACCAAAGGAAGAAACCAATACAGAAGTATAGGTTTGATCGGAGGAGATATTTGATAGAAACATTCCATCCGGAAAAGTATAGCTGTCTCCTTCACATATATTAAAACTTTCGTTTTGAATTGTGGCGGGATTGACAGTTAGATTCGTCGTGATGATCGTGTCACAAGCTCCGGTTCCGGTCAGGGTGGAAGTATATATTTGATTAGTTTGAATATTATTTTGCGTTGTTCCATCCGGAAAGGTATAGGATTCTCCCGCACAGATTTCCGCCGTTTCATTCAGGAGGACATCCTCGGCCACCGTGATATTCGTCACGATTGTACTATCGCATCCGGCACTGCTCGTCAGGGTGGAAGTATAAATTACATCTGCAATTATATTATTTTGTACCGTTCCATCTGGAAAGGTATAATTACTCCCACTGCATAAAGAAATATTTGAGGTTTGATTATATAATGGAGCGACAATAATACTGGTTTGAATCAGGCTGTCGCATCCGAAACTGCTTTGTAAGAAGGAGAAGTAATTAAAGTTGTCTGTGATGTTCGGGAAAAATGCTCCATCGGGAAAGGTGTAATCTTCTCCCTCGCAGAGGGGAACTTGTTGGGTGATATTATAATTTGGATGCGCTACAAGATTCGTGATAATGATACTGTCACAACCTTGTGAAGATTGTAACATTGAAGTATATATTTGATTAGTTGTGATGTTTGTTAGCATTGTTCCATCCGGAAAAGTATAATCATCACCTTCACAGATGTTTACATTTTTATTTATTGTATAATTATTTATAACTTGTAAATTTGTAGTAATCGTACTGTCGCAACCCTCCGAGGAAGTCAGCGCACTGGTCTGTTGAAGATCTGCTGTGATATTGTTTTGTATCGTTCCATCCGGAAAAGTATAAGAACCACCTTCGCAAATTTCAGTGTTTAAATTAAAATTGTACGTATTTTTTACCTGCACATGCGTCACGATGATGCTGTCGCAGCCATTCGATGCACCCAGAGAAGAAGTGTACATAACATCCACTGTTATATTATTAAATATAATGCCATCCGGAAAAGTATAACTGTCTCCCTCACAAACAGCAACGGTATCCTGGGTTTCCCAGGGCGGACAAAAGTCCTGACAAAACTCCGGTGCACCGCCGTCAATCCACGTTTGCAGCAAGGCCAGTTCCTGGGCATCCAGCGGATTGCTCACGCGGTTGTTCATCGGCGGAAAAGAAATTGCTGCCCCGCAACCATCGTAGTTTGCGACGGTGATAATGTCCACCAGCGTTGTTCCGGTTAGGAGATTCGGCCCGCATTTATTTCCACCCGCAACTGTATTGGCATAAGTCGTCAGATTCAATCCGCCGCCATTTCCATGACAACCCGTACAACCCGCATCCACAAACAAGGGCGAAATTTCTTCCCAGCCGAGGTAACCATTGTCACAGTTGTCCTGAAAATTTTCTACAAAACCAAATGGCTGTTGGCAAGAATCCACCGGACTATTCGGATCGCCGAGGCCGTCGCCGTCCGCATCCAGATACCAGGTCGGCGCACCGGGTCCATTGCATATTCCGCAGGCATCCAAATCACCATAGCAAACTTCCTTGTTTACATTAAATTGAAATTCGGCTATGGAAGCGCAAGCACCTCCGCCATGTGTAGATAAAACAGTTATTAATATTTTTTGAATCCATATACTATCAAAAACCGGCCCGAGGAATCCGCCGTAGTTCGGCGACTCCGGTGCCTGCGGAAAATAGAACTGTCCCAGCTCAATCCAGTTGACGCCATCCACAGAATAATCAATGACGACATCTCTTGCTCCCCAGGTACTTTCATTGGTTCTATTGGCATTCCACACATAAGTAGAATCTATAACTTGTGGCTGGTGAAATTCATATAGAATCCAGTGGCCGGTTCCCCGATCGGGATTGGGGTTGGGGGAGGTGATACAGGAAACCCAGCTTTGGTTCCAGTAATTGCCATTGTCTGTGCATTGAGCCTGGAGCCATTGGAAACTAAAAATTGAAATGATAATTAGTATATATTTTTTCATTTTGTATGTGGATTCAGAATTGAATTTTTTGCTTATTTATTTTATAATTTTGACTGGCGTAGGTTTATTGAGATTAAATAATTAACCAACGAAAATGCCACCCCGCACCCTAACCTCCAATGTCAATGACATAAGGATTTTTGAGGGGCAGCGCCCACTAGTGTCTAAAACCTAAAAATAAAGGAATAATT
>JAHDCK010000410.1 GCA_020629915.1 Saprospiraceae bacterium | reverse complement strand
TCATTCCGTTCGAGATGACAAATTATTATGTGATTAATTATGATTAGTTGCTTAATCCAGCGAAACAAACACAAAGTTATTACACAACGAACTAAAGAAAAACAATATATAAATGAAAAGTAAAATTTTTAGTCTGTTAGTTGTCGGGTTATTAGTGCTTCAATTCCAGGCAAAAGCATTCGTAGATACAGATTCCATTTATACAATTCAATTAGGTATTTACGATGACTCCAAGCAGGAGGATTTTGATAAATTAAAAAATATCGGATTTGTTTTTACGCCGGATGATGGTAAAAAGCAACAAAGAATTATCATGGGAATCTATACCGAACGCTCTGTAGCGGAAGGCATTCTCGAACAGGTTCAAGGAGAAGGTTTTAAAGAGGCTTTTATGATTGTGCGTCCGGCAGGAAAAGATAAAGTATATGTTTTGCAATTATCCGTAGAGCGTTTTAATAAAAAAGTAGATTGGAAAAAATATTTTAAATCTGGTAATGTGTACGTGCAACCTACCAGCCGCCACATCAAAATTTTATCCGGAGCTTTTAAGTCTAGAGAACAAGCTGTAGAAAAACAAAAAGCATTAGTGGCTGCAGGTTTTGAAGACGCATTTCCAAAAAAAGTATTAAAAAATTTAATACATCAAGTGGGGCTTTTTGAAACCGGGATGGAAAGTGAAGCCAGCGCAGAATTTCCTTCCGAGGAAGCTACGGTCCCAACGGAAGTCCCTGATAAAGAAAAAACAGAATCGACAGCGAAGGGAAAGAGCAACGTCAAGCGGCCTAAGCTCAATTTTAGCGAAGTGCCTTCCTCGCCTATGAAGCGCAAATCCATGAAGCGAAGTTCTGTAGTAGAGTTGCAAAAAATTCTAAAAGACGAATCCGCTTACAGCAGTGCAGTAGATGGATTGTACGGGAAAGGAACTTCCGCCGGAGTGGAAATGATCATGCAGAGCAATAGAAGATATGCGAATTATAAAATTTTATCTGCCGGATTAAAACGCAAAAAAAATAAATCTGATGATCTGCTCAATCAGCTCCTCCGAAAGATCGACTCTGATCCGCTTGAAGCAGCCAAGGGTTTGAAGCAGCTCAATCACCCGGTTGGGAATGCTTATTTAGCATATATGTATTTTACGGATGAATTAAAAGCAAGAAATAAAACCCGCACCGTAAATGATTTAATGAACGGAGCCATAAAAGAAACATTTGTAAAAAACAAATACAGTAAAAAACCGCGTTTTGATTTTAAAGCGACTTATGACTACAAGGATTTGGGGCAGTTGATCCAGCATCTGCGTTACATCCAAGGCGGACAAAAGGAAGAACCCGAAGTGCCTTGCTGGTTGTTTGTCCGTCATCCCAAGGAGGCCGGGGCTTCTTATCTTCAGTACTGGGGATCCAAGGAGGACAAGTTTGCAATGGAAGATTGCGACTGCTTTGGAGATTGGCCAGAGATACAAATGTTGCAAACCATTTCTGATGACCTGAATCCAATGGAAGATAATGCGAAGTTGCTGGAAGATCAAAACAAAGAAATTCGTATGCGTAACTTGTTGTATATTTCACCCAAACCTTTTGCAAAAGACAAAGTACTAGCCGCCTGGAATAAATCTCTCTGGGAAAAAATGGACGATTGGGCCAAGCGCGATATGCTCCACGCAAAAATGGTCACACCACTAAAGATTGCCTATTATCAATCCATGATAAAACTGGAAGATTATTATATGGATAAAGGTTATTCATTGAAGGATGCGAATACCATGGCTATGCGAATTTTGCAGACCTATGTAAAATATCCGCTTCGAGCTTATTTGAAATAACAATTTATTATTGTGGAATGTGGAATGAAAAATGAGAAAATTCAACATTATTTTTCATTCCTCATTCTACATTGTTTTAAAATAAGAACTACCTTTGCAGCGGCCCCCTCATTTTACAATCAACCCATAATGTTTAGTACATTTTTACAGAAGCGTAAAGACTCCATGAAGTATAAAAGAAAAAAATACGACAACGAGACCCTGATCCAACTCTACAAAAATCTGCTCAAGCCCAGAATGATTGAGGAGAAAATGCTCATACTCCTTCGCCAGGGTAAAATCAGCAAATGGTTTTCAGGAATAGGGCAGGAGGCCATTTCAGTTGGCGTTACCTCTGCCATAGAAAATGACGAATATATTTTCCCCATGCACAGAAACCTCGGTGTTTTTACCACCAGGGAAGTGCCACTGCATCGACTCTTTTGTCAGTGGCAAGGGAAAATGTCCGGCTTTACAAAAGGCCGGGATCGATCTTTCCACTTCGGAACGAATGATTATAATATCGTTGGAATGATTTCGCACCTGGGACCACAGTTGTCGCTTGCAAGTGGTGTCGCCCTGGCCAATAAACTGAAAAAAGAAGGAAAGGTTGCCGTTGCTTTTACGGGGGAGGGCGGTACAAGCGAAGGTGAATTTCATGAAGCACTTAACGTCGCTTCCGTTTGGAAACTGCCCGTTATTTTTATAATAGAAAATAACGGATATGGATTATCCACACCTATTGGAGAGCAATATAATTGTAATCGACTCGCTGACAGAGGCTTCGGTTACGGGATGGAAACAATGGAGATAGATGGAAATAATATATTGGAAGTTTATCATACTATAAAAACATTTGCTGAGGAAATTAGAGAAAATCCCCGTCCGCTCTTGATAGAATGTAAGACTTTTAGAATGCGTGGCCATGAGGAAGCCTCCGGGACGAAATACGTTCCAAAGGAGTTAATGGAATTTTGGGCAGCCAAAGATCCGCTTGAAAACTACGAAGCCTTTTTATTAAAAGAGGAAATTCTGGAGGAAGAAACGATAGCGGATTTTAAGAAAAAAATAAAAAAAGAAATCAACGACAATCTCAAAATTGCTTTTGATGAAGTGCCGGTCGCTTCTACTATTGAGCAGGAAATGGACGATATTTATGCACCCTTCGAGCAACAGGTTTTCGAGCCACTAAATGAGGCAACTTCTCCTAAGCGGTTTGTGGATGCAATTTCTGATGCTCTCAAATTAGCAATGTACAAATACGATAATTTGGTATTGATGGGGCAGGATATTGCCGAGTATGGTGGCGTTTTTAAAATTACGGATGGGTTTGTCAAAGAATTTGGCCGGGGACGAGTGCGCAATACGCCCCTTTGCGAAAGTGCCATTCTAGGTATAGGATTGGGATTGAGCATTGCCAAACACAAGGCGATGGTCGAAATGCAATTCTCCGATTTCGTGACTTGTGGCTTTAATCAAATCGTCAACAACCTCGCTAAATCGCATTACCGTTGGGGACAAAATGCCGATGTCGTCGTGCGCATGCCTACGGGCGGTAGCGTAGGAGCAGGCCCTTTTCACAGCCAAAGCACTGAAGCCTGGTTTACCCACACGCCCGGCCTGAAAATCGTTTTCCCTTCCAATCCCTACGATGCTAAAGGATTGTTACTGGCTAGTTTTGAAGATCCCAACCCGGTGATGTTCTTCGAGCATAAGGCCCTTTACCGCAGTATGACGGATGACATTCCCGATGATTATTACACGGTGGAAATTGGAAAAGCTAAAGTAGAAAAAGAAGGAACCGATTGCTCGATTATAACGTATGGTCTTGGCGTTCGCTGGGCCAAAGAACTGGTAGAAGAATTGGGCATTGATGCCGAAATTTTGGATCTGCGCACTTTGCTTCCGCTGGATTACGATGCCATTCATGCGACAGTAGAAAAAACCAATCGCGTTTTGATTCTCCATGAGGATACGATGTTCGGTGGAATCGGAGGAGAGATTTCGGCCTACATTTCTGAAAATTTGTTTGAACATTTAGATGCGCCTGTCATTCGTTGCGCTAGTTTGGATACGCCGGTTCCCTTCGCTCAAAATCTGGAAAAACATTTTCTGCCTGTGGATCGCTTCCGGGAAAAATTACATCAGCTATTGGCGTATTAGAATTTTTGATAAGGAACCGGCCATAATAAAATTGGTTCTTAGAAGCTGTTTGAATTTGATCTTTTTTTAATATTAGGTCTCTTTTTG
>JAHDCK010000409.1 GCA_020629915.1 Saprospiraceae bacterium | reverse complement strand
GTCAATTTTTTTATATTCAATCTCGTTGGATATCATATTGAGTCGGAAGTCGTATCGTTCTTCCATCGCATCCCGGAGGCGAGTGAATTTGTTGTTGTTTTTCTTTTTCGCAGGACTGGATTCTGGTTCTGAAAACTCGGATGGAATAGACAAAACAGGTTTTGGGTTATTCTTTATTTCTCTATAATTAGAAAGCTGCTGGTCAGAATATTTTTGGAAAGTGGCTTTCTTTACCGCACTTGCCACAGATTTTTCAATTTCGGTTTTTGTAAAATCTGCTTCCTCATATTGCAAACAATGCGATATAATCTCCGTTTCAGAAACGCCCATCTCAGTCAATACACAGGCCAGATAAAAGACATAATTATTTCTGCCCGGCGATAGATTTCTAACCCTGGCTTTTTCTTCTGCCAAACGGATTTTTTCTAAAAGAGACAAGCCAACAGAAGGCAAGATTTTCTTTTCCTGTTTGGTTATAATATTATTTTCAACAATATTAAAAACATCACTATTCTCATTAAAATACAAATCCGATTTTTCTACATAAGTATAAAACCACAAACGAGAAATGTTATTCGTCCCGGTATCAATGTGAGGAATAGATTTTATTTCTTCTAATGTTTTTTGCTGCTGGCGGAGGGCTTTATCTGTTGGAATATTCAAGCGTTTTGACAAATCTTCACAGACTTGAGCATAAGCTACTTTGTGGTTTTCTTTTTCGATAGAACACCAAACAAAAAGCCGCAGACCCAATCCGGATGGACTTGGATATGCGGCAAAAATATATGGGATTTCCTTGCATTCTTTTAAGGTGCAATCCGTTATAAAAGAATCTGAAATACCATCAATATCAAAACCCAGCAGGGGAACATATTGCTCGCAATCCTTATCCGACCGCCTGGAAAAACGACCCACTACAAAACCTGGGCATTCCTGAGTTTTGAGTTTATCGTATGTTTTTTTATCTGATTTATGAAGATCATTCAGGCGTTGGGCAAAGGGTTGGTTTTGTTCATCCGTCAGTTCTTCAAATATTTTTTTCAGAGAAGTATGCTGGACGGGATCGGGAAAAATACCCGTGAATTTCGTCACGGGTATCTCCGACAAAAAGAGTTTTCTCATAAATAAATAATTTTGAAATAAATAAATCAGACAGCAAGTGTGCTATCCATTTTCCAAAAGGAAAAAGAATGGTGGCTCAACTTTCATGTCCTGAAAACAGGCATAAAAATTCAGGGAATACTTATTCATAAAGAATAAATATCCAAACGAAAATGTAAAAGTTGAGCTGGATAAAAAACCCTTGGACAAGGGAACGGGAGAGACCAGAAAATCAGAAAAAATTTATCCAAAAAAGAGGATAAAAAACTTGATACTTTTTGGAAAAAATGGTAATTTTATATCAAATTATTCTAATTTTATTGAATGTATTTTAGAGGTCTTTCCGATTCTCTTTAAAAATAAGTCCTGCAAAGTTTCGGTTTGCGGGACTATTTTTTTACCCGGGAATCAATTCATTCCATCCTAATTCTCGGCTTCTTCATCTGCACTCGGCTGTACCAATGCACGTTCTACATAGGCCAAAATTTCCGAATACTTGAAGAGTAATTTCCTGCCGCCAGGGCGGTAGGCTTTTAAACTGCCATTTTTCACCAAACCAGAAAGGGTGGTACGACTTACATTTAAAATCGCCATTACCTCACCTGAGTTCAGCAACTGATCAGTTGAATGACCATGAGTTTGTTCCATAATAAAAATTTTAATTTAAAATAAAAAAGCTTTGTTACGAGTACTCGTAAAGTACTAATAATAATGTTTAACAATACAAATATAGCCTCATGTTTTGTTAATGTCAAATTTAACAAAACATTTCTTTGACAAAATTTTACACAGGGAATCGTGGATACTTCAGAAATTCTTTGACAAAGTCATCTACATACTTAATTCTTTCCTGGCGTCCAGCAACCGGAATCTTTTTTGACTTTAAAAATTCAATATACTCTTGTCTATATTTAAAAATATAATCGTCTATCAAAATTCTTTTCTTCCCTTTGTTATCATAAAAATCTTTAAGGCTTTTAACCTTTTTGACCTCACTTTTTATATCATAATACTTTGGATCTTTCAAGTACTTTTTGCATTCTTCTAACAATTCCCATGAATTTGGAACATTCAAAACCATAAAAAAACTATCATCCATATCGTTTAATGTATGATATAAAACTGTAAAAATATCTGTATCTAAATGATACAAAACATCCTCCATATACTTAGTAGTAATTCGTTCTCCTATTCCTTTTACTTTAAAACTCTCTCCAAACAAATCAATTTCTAATTTTACAATATTCTCTATTCGTTTAGTTGTTTCATCAATATACATTTTCGTCCATCTATCGCCTTTACCTTCAAATAGATTTTTATATTCTCTTTCTGATAATCCTTCTAAATTGAATTTCCACTTATGACGATATTCATTGCTGTTTCTATTATAGGTGATGCGAGTATAAACAGAATAACGTGGCTCAGTTCCATCAGAAACTGGCTTTAAACGCTTGTTTAAAAAATGCCTAACCGTTACCTTCTTCTGTTTCTTTCCTACACCCATTTTATCTTTTTTAATTCCTTTTTAATATCTCCATGCCCCAACTGAATATACTGATTCGTCATATCCATTTTTTGGTGTTGTAACAATCGTTGAACAATCGGAGCCTGTACTTTCGTAGCCATAATCGTAGCAAAAGTTCTGCGCCCGGCATGCGTGGTAATCCGCTTGGAAACACCTGCCATTTTGGTGATCGTCCTTAACTCCCGGTTGACATACTGATTGGTATAATTGAAAAAGGGGATGTCCCGAAAACTGCCATCATTGGTGCGATACTCCGGATTATCCCAGTATTTTTTCAAGAGCTGGACGGGTTTACTTTGCCCGTTTTTATCAATAAAAATCAAACTAATTGGCAACACTGCCAGCTTTTTAGTTTTACTGGATTTCATTTGGATTTCCCACCCATTACTGCTTTTAACTATATGATTTTCATTCAATTTAGAAGCGTCACTAAAGCGCAGTCCCGTATAGCAGCACAGCAAAAAGAAATCCCTGATTTTTTCCAGAAACTTTTGATTTTCTGTAAAAAGAAGGTTTTCCAATTTCCCTAGTTCTTCTTCTGTCAGGTAGGTGCGATGCGGAGCCTCGCGTTTCACCTTGAATTTTTTATAAGGATTATCCTCGATAAAACCTTCCAGCACCGCCCGGTTGATATACTTCTTTAAATTTTTATGGTGCTTCTCTATCCCATTCGCCACCAATCCCTTTTTATAAAGGAATCGTTCAAAGTCCCGGATAAATTTATAATTCAAATCATCAAAATGAATATATTTCCCTTTGAAAAGCAACAATTTATTCAAAGTTGTCCGCTGGTTTTTCCGGGTGGTCTCCATGAGATTATCCAGATCGAGTTCTCTTTCGTAAAATTCAAGGAAATTATAAGTATCTCTTTCTATCCCGCCCGGCACCTTCTCAGGCAAATCGTGAATGGTACATCGTCCTTTCCGTTGCAGGAGATTCAATTCAAAATCTTCAAAGTTTTGGAGATACTTTCGCAAATGCTGATTATAAAGATGAGCCAGCGGATGAGTCGAACATACCTTATGATACTTTTCATCCCAGTCTAAGGGTTCCAAAAAAATACCTGTAGAAAACCACCTTTCTTTGGTGCCGGAGGGGTTGTTTTGATATGCTCTGATTTGAATCAAGGAAGTGCCATCTTTATTCAACCTGTTTCTGCGATTGAATACGAGTGAGAAATTAATTTTTTTCAATTTCATACTAATCATTTAATGGTGAATCAATAAAGTTCACATTAAATTAGTACGAAAACGAGTACGAAAAAAACGCTAAAAGGGCTTAACCCTCATGATCTTTGAGATTTATATTATAAAAACCAAAAACCGTAAATGACTGATAACAAAGCTATTAATAAACGGTGAACACATTTGAACATAATTGTCATGTATTCTAGTGACCCCGTCAGGACTCGAACCTGAAACCTGCTGATTAGAAGTCAGC
>JAHDCK010000408.1 GCA_020629915.1 Saprospiraceae bacterium | reverse complement strand
ATCTAAAAAATAACTTCGCCTATTTTGTATACTTTATTTTTCCCTCATCCCTTATCTGCTCAAGAACAGAAATTCTTATTTTCAGATACTAGCTCTTGTCTTTTACTCCGCCGCTTTTTTAAAAGCTGCTTCCCCTCCGACTATCGGTAATTTTAAAAATGTTCCATCCAAATCAATAGTCAACTCCGTCCCCGGTTGTGGCCAAAGCGTAAAATCCTGATCGCTTGAAAAAATCATGAGTCCAATTTTTTGCCCCTTTGGAATAATTTGATCATCCGGCATCAATTTAAAAGTTATTGTATAAAACTCCCCCGGAACTAAAGGCTCACTTTCTCTTAAAGATTGGTGATTTTGAGGATCGGCCCATCCCCTTGTAATGATGTTTTCCGTGATTTCAGCTTTTCGTTTATCATTCCAGGGAAGGGAGACCATCCAAACAGAAAGATTAGCAGCGGGTTTGCTACTGGCAAGAGTGATGGTCACTTCCGGTTCCCCGGAAATGTGAATATCCTTTTTGAGTTTTGGCGTTACGTAAATCAAGCGGTGGTTGGATTTTTCCAGGTTAGACAAATCTTTGCCGGAAAAAGAGTAATCATCAATTAATGTTTCTTTTCCCGGGCGTTTTCTTTTTTTGGTTTTTAACGAACCTTGTGCCGGGGCTTTCCCTTTGAGATATAAGGTCACCTCCTCTGCTTTCGGATTGGGATAATCCGGGTAGGAAGTTGGAAATTTCTTGTCGTCTCCTTCTCTGACGATCCAAGCTTTCGGATCTTTCTCGACATCATTTTCTACCCCATGTAAAAATCGGGTAAACCATCGGTTCATCATTTCAATTGGTGGTGGCCCACCATGTCCGCCCTGATGATAATAAATTTGACAAGGCAATCCCTTTTCTTTTGCAGCTTTATAAATCCGATAACTGTGTTCCGGCATCACATTCCAATCATTAAAACCATGCGCCATCAACAAAGCCGCTTTCATCGGTTCCATTTGATTTAAATAATCCCGCCCGGCCCAAAAATCATTATAATCTCCGGTTACCCGATCCATTCCGTTTTTCATTTCGGTATCCCTTACCGTTTTATTATTATAAGGTCGCCGGGATTCCTCGCCGCTATGTACAAAATCATATAATACGTCAATGTCTTCTCCCTGGTAGCCACCGGGAGAACGCACCAATCCGTTGGAACGATAGTAGTGATAATAAGAAGTGTTAGGCGCGATAGGAATGATGGCTTCCAGACCTTCCACTCCCGTTGTAGCGGCCGCAAGGGGAAGAGTGCCGTTGTAGGAAGTCCCGGTCATTCCCACTTTCCCGGTAGACCAATAGGCTTCAACTTTTTCATCGCCGTCGATAGAAGTGTAGCCGGGAATCCTTCCACACAACCAGTCAATCACAGCTTTTGGAGCGAGGGATTCATTTTCTCCTCCGATGGTGGGCGCCCCTTGCGAAAGTCCGGTTCCGGGGGAGGAAGAATGGACGACAATATAACCTCGCGGCACCCATGTTTTGATATGACTGTTAGAAATAATGGGGCGTTTTCCTCTGCGGATAACTTCGGTATGTTTTCTTTCTTTGGGAGGTTGTCCCAATTCGTGTTTTACATCCCAAAAAATATCCTTGTCAGTGGCGACCCCTGCAAAGTAAGGACTGGAAATATAAATCACGGGCAATTTCAATCCCTGGGTTTCTGTTTGCTTGGGGCGACAAACGGCAACGTGCATTCTATCCGGTTTTCCATCTCCGTCTGTATCAAAAGTCGTTTCTACCCATAAATCATGTCTGAGCCAATCCCCCCTTTTTTTAAATTCGGGAATAATTTGAGCCTGGCCGTTTTCAATTATTGGAGCGACTATTTTTTTGTCCTGAGCATCAAGGGCTGGACTCCAGAGAAGCATTAAAAAGATAAAAGAAAATATAATTGAATTTTTCATGTGCTTGTTTTTTAATATCTAAAGATTTCAAAAGTTTAGCTAAAAATAGTGCTAGTGGCCAATCAAGTCGTGACTTGACTACGGCATGTATTGAAGTCGCGGCTGGCCGTCACAACCACAATAATTTTTCCCGCAGTATTCATTTTAAAAATAATTCTTATATCCAAAATGTATCTTTGAGCGATTAAAATCAAAGGCATTATCCAACTGCCGGCCAATGGCATAACTCAACCCAAAAATCCCGGCTTTGGTCTCGAAGGTCATCCCGGCACCCAAGCCAATAGGTGTATCCCAATCCCGGTTTTCAACGACATCTGCTTTGAGATAAGCAACATCCCCAAAGGCAAACATATAGGCATTTTGACCAATTATAAAACGATATTCCAAGGTGGATACTGCATAAGCCGAGGTAAAAACCGATTCCTCATCAAAACCTCTGAGCAGGCGATTTCCTCCAAGCCGAAACATTTCATTTTGAAATATATCTTCTTTTGAAATCATAATACCACCTTGAATGGCTAACTTTAACGCACTCCGTTCAAACAGGGGGAAATATTGATCCCATCCTCCGGCAATTTGGTATTGAAAACTACGGAGATCCAAGGTATCATATAAGGTGGAAAAGTCAAAATCAGGATCGGTAAAATCGGTTAACTCCACTATTTGATTATTTTCCTCAATTGTTTTTATACTAGCAGTAAGCCTGGTTTTGATGGCAAATCCCTTTCGGGGATTGAAGCGGTAGTCCAACTTTGTAAAGGCGTATTCCACTCCCACCGAATTTTTTCGTATATCTAAAAAATCAGGAAGTTTGCGTTCGTCCAGAATTTTATCTTCGTCAATGGTCAACAGAGAGGAAGCATTATTATTCCAAAAAGTTTTAAAATAGCTGCCGCCCTCCATCAGGTATTTCACTCCGACATCCTGTATCACATCCAAATAAGTTGAATCTCTTTTATACAAATTAAAGGAGGCATCTGCGCCAACGGCAATTCCCAAAATGTAAGGATATTGAAATTCGACATCCAGCTTTTGAGTACCGGGACGCAATTGCTCAAACTGAACTTTGAGCCGCTTGCCCGTTCCGAAGGGATTTTGCAAATCCATTTCTCCCATTCCGGTAATGAGCAGACGAGGAGCCTGTTCGGGATTGATGTCTGTATTGTTAGGCAGCAGTCCCAGTAGAAAATCGAAACGGCTGGCTTTGCGCTTTTGCAGGATGAGGTTGACCGTCGCTTCATCCCGGATGAAGATTACGAGCGGGTCGCCTTTCTCTCTCAGGAAAGGCAACTCCTTGAGCCGCTGCCTGATTTTTTTTATCTGCCGCTCGTCGTAAAGGTTCCCTTTTTTGATACCGAGGTAATTGGACAGGTAGGCTTCGGTAATTTTGGCATCGCCTTCCGTAATAATTTTTTTATAACGGACTTCCCGGTTTAAATGCATAAATAATTGTCCACTCAACTGACCATTCTCCACCTGCAAACTGTCCAACCAGACCTGTGCAAAGGGGTGTCCGTTTTCTTCAGCAAATTTTAAAAGGCTTTCCTGTATTTTTAATACTTCGGTATAATAAAATGGTTTATTTTGATATAATTTTTCTTTAAATCCAACTTTATTCAAAATCCCCGGATCGATATTTCCGTTTTTTAAATGCGCCCATTTATATTTTTCTCCTATATATATTTTGGCAAGGACATGGATAGAATCACGATAAATCAAACTGTCTATTGATGCTTCGAGGTAGGCTTCTTTTTGCAAATTTTTAAGGAGTGATTTTAGGTCATTTTCCAGGAGTTGTTTATTGCGGTACTCTTCTTTTATTTTATAAACGCTATTTAAATCAAATTCTTTTTTATCTTTTATTTTTAAATTTAATACAAGCGAGTCCCTTGTTTGCGCGGAAACAAAAATGCAAAAAATTAAATTTATAATTATAAATAAAAAATATTTTCTCATCCAATGTGGTTAATTTTCAAGAATCGAGGCAATTTATTTTTTTCTTTCACTTATAAACAATTTTATAATCCATAAGTTAATCATTAAAAAATATCGATGTTGTATTTCAGACTTATGCAGGTGATTAAATTAAACCGACAAATAGAATGTGGATTTTGCTAAGCATTCTGTCGGGGTTTCC
>JAHDCK010000407.1 GCA_020629915.1 Saprospiraceae bacterium | reverse complement strand
AGAAATTAAAAAATCGTTCAAAGTATTTTAAAGATTATTGTGGCCGGTTACTTAAGAGTCTGGATGATTTGGAAAAAGAATTAAAGAAAAGAGAGGTTTTGGTTCAATTGGAATTTTAAAATAATTTTTAAAAAATCACTTCTCAAACCAAACCACGGATTTATCCTTGGGATCGCCATTATAATTAATAAAAATTTCCATCCCGGCTTTTATATTTTTCCGGGCAAAAATATACATCACTTTCTCCTTAAAATCTACTTCGTAACGAGCATTTGGCTTATAAGAATGATTGTATAAACTTCCGTAACCCAAAGCCAAAGCACCGGATTTTTTATCCTTTTTCCATTCAAAATAATAATGATATAAAATAGTCCTCTTTATTAATTTCATTTCCTTTTTTGGAATTACAAGAACAGGACAAATTTCAATCAGGCTTCCCTTGGGGATGAGACTTCCGGTAAAAACGCCTAGTCCATCCACTTCGCTTGGAGCCACAAAAAGATGAGGTACGCGCTGAGCCATTAACAATTCTATTTTAATTCACCTAAAATTGATTTTGGTTTTTGGTTGAATAATTTGGCAACAAAGTATTAAATAATTGTCAATTTTCCTACCTTCGGAAAAACAAAACTTTCCAAAATGCACCTTTACAAAACTGTTCTTTTCTTATTGCTTTTTTCTACCACCTTTGCTCAAAAACAACCTCCGGCCACACCCGCCAAAGAACGCCTGAATGGGTTTGAGACACGAGAAGTCATGAAGGAACGCTCTCTCGTCAGCAATATTCCTTTCCGCTCCGTCGGACCCAGCGTCTTTGGCGGACGCATTGTCGATTTGGCTGTTTCGCCGGATGACCCGACGCATTTTTATGCTGCTTATGCTTCCGGCGGCCTTTGGAAAACAACTTCTAATGGTGCTACATTTGATCCCATTTTTGAACAGGAGGCTGTCATGACTATTGGCGATATTGCGGTGGATTGGGACAATAATATTATCTGGGTGGGCACTGGTGAAAACAACTCCAGTCGCTCCTCCTACTCCGGCGTGGGTATGTATAAAAGTACCGATGACGGAAAAACCTGGAGCTGGATGGGACTGGGAGAATCGCATCATATAGGAAGAATTATTTTACATCCCTCCAACCCGAATATCCTTTGGGTCGCTGCACTAGGACACTTATATTCCCCTAATGAAGAACGAGGGATTTATAAAACAACAGATGGCGGAAAAACATGGGAGAAAATTTTATATATAAATAAAAACACAGGTGGCGTTGATCTAATGATTCACCCAAGCAACCCGGATGAATTGTATGCAGCCATGTGGCATAGAGAAAGACGCGCCTGGAATTTTGTAGAATCCGGTGAAGGCAGCGGCATTTACAAATCCACAGATGGTGGAAACAAATGGAAAAAAATCTCCACTAAAGCTGCCGGTTTTCCCGAAGGGGAAGGTTTGGGTAGAATTGGTATTGACATTTATCATAAGGGAGATAAAACAATATTATACAGTGTTGTAGATAATCAAGCCCGCCGACCCAAGGAAGAAAAAGAGGAGGATAAAGATGCTTTGAAAAAAGACGACCTCCGAAATATGTCTACTTCAGATTTTATAAAATTAGATAAGAAAAAAGTCAATCAGTTTTTAAAAGACAATCGCTTTCCGAAAAAATACGATTATGATAAAGTAATTTCATTAATAAATGAAAACAAAATTCAACCAAAAGCTCTGGTAGAATATCTGGAAGATGCCAACTCTCTCCTATTCGACACACCCGTAACCGGAGCTGAAATTTATCGCTCTGATGATGGCGGAAAATCCTGGTCAAAAACTCATACAGATTACTTAGATGACATATTTTATTCTTATGGATATTACTTTGGTCAAATCCGGGTAGCAGCTCATGACCCGGAGCAAATTTATACGATGGGCGTTCCGGTTTTGGGTTCAAAGGATGGAGGAAAAACATGGGAATCCATGAACATGGAAAATGTCCACGTTGACCATCACGCGCTTTGGGTCAACCCCAATCGCCCCGGTCATCTCATCCTTGGAAATGACGGTGGAGTGAATATTTCTTACAATAACGGCGAAAGCTGGTTTAAGTGTAATACGCCAGCCGTGGGTCAGTTTTATACCGTGAATGTGGACATGGCCGAACCTTATAATATTTATGGCGGTACTCAGGATAACGGCGTCTGGATGGGACCGAGTACTTACAAGGCCAACCGGGGCTGGGAGCAATATGGCGAGTATCCTTACAAGGGCATTATGGGTGGGGATGGAATGCAGGTGGCGATAGATTCCAGAGATAATAAAACGATTTACACAGGTTATCAATTTGGAAATTATTATAGAATAAATACGAATACAAACGAAGAAAAATACATCAGCCCCAAGCACGAATTAGGGGAACGTCCCTTGCGTTTTAACTGGCAAACACCGATTCATCTTTCCGTTCATAATGAAGATATTTTTTATATAGGTTCAAATAAATTGCATCGTTCCTTTAATCAGGGAACGGATTATGAGGTCATCAGCGAAGACCTGACCAAGGGCGGACGCAAGGGTGATGTCGCTTACGGAACGCTGACTTCTATTCACGAATCTCCTATAAAATTTGGTTTAATATATACGGGAAGTGATGATGGGTTAGTTCATATTACCAAAGATGGAGGCAATACCTGGACGGATATTTCCAAGCGGCTTCCCAAGGACATGTGGGTCACCAGGGTTTGGGCTTCTGCCCATGAAGAAGGTCGGGTGTATGTTTCGCTGAATGGTTACCGCTGGGATGACTTCAATTCCTACATATATGTTTCAAATAATTATGGGAAAAACTGGAATCGCATTGGTAATGATTTGCCAGCTGAGCCAGTCAATGTAATCAAAGAAGATCCCGTCAATGAAAATGTCATTTACGTCGGCACAGATCATGGCTTGTACGTCTCCCTGGATCAAGGGCGATCTTTCATGATTTTCTCTGAAGGATTACCGGCGACGCCTTTCCATGATTTGGTGATTCATCCCAGAGAAAATGATTTGGTCGTCGGAACACATGGTCGTTCTATATATGTTGGAAATATTAGTTTAATCCAACAACTCAATGATGAAATTCTAGCTAAAAATATACATCTTTTTGAAATAGGAAAAACCCGATACAATTCTCGCTGGGGCAGCAACTGGAGCAAATGGCTGGAACCCAGAGTGCCTAAGTTATCCATTCCGGCCTTCGCCCGCAGTGGCGGTAAAGCCACATTGCAAATACTGACTCAGGATGATTTGGAACTAAAAAACTGGGAAGCGGATATCAACAGAGGAATTAATTATCTAGAATATGATTTATCCTTTGACAAAAATGTATTAGAAAAATACTTATCAGAATTAAACAAAGAAGTCAAAGAGGATGATGCAGAGATTAAAATCAAAGAAGCCAAAAACGGAATGTATTACTTAAAGCCAGGAACGTATAAATTAAAAATTGATTTGAATGGAGGGAGTGAAACTATAGAATTTGACATTACGGAGTAGAAGTTTTAAATAACCGCTACTCCCCTTCTCCAATCATCAAAGGATATTTTAACAGAATAGTTTTTCGCTGATCCTTGTTAAGTTCAATATAAGGTGCTTTGAACAATTGAAGCGCAGCCGCATCCCATTGCGTTCGGTATTCATCCTTGATCATTTTGTGGATTTCGTTAAAGAAAAACGGATCAGCTTCGGCAGTTTTATTTATCACAAAAGAAATATATTTTTTTTCATTTTTTGAAATAGAGTTAAAATATTCCGGTAATTGCGTTTTAAACTCAGCGGCAGTCATAGCCTCCCCATTGACTGTTAAAGCAGTGCCGGAAATATTCAGGTTGATAGGAACCGGTGTTTTTCCTTTCAACCATTCAGGGACGTTTTTAGCAGAACGCAAATTTATGGTTTCTTCTTTTTCTACAACCGGAGGATCCGTTTCAAACGCAGAAACGTTATCCTCATTGCCTTGCTGAGGGGGTTCATTATTGCAACTTAAAATTACTAATAGGATAAAAAAACATCCAAATTGTATATAATTTTTCATTATTTTTTATTTTCAAATCATCTAACACGTGGTTATTCAA
>JAHDCK010000406.1 GCA_020629915.1 Saprospiraceae bacterium | reverse complement strand
AAATGAGGGCGGGGATTAGAGAGAACCACGAAGTCCCTCCGATGATTAAGAGTTCAACGATCAAATGCTAAGCGACGGCTTGGTGATCGAGCGGGGAGGCATTTCATTTTTAGCTAAAATTCTAAAAGCCTTGACTTTTGCTTCTTTGTGTCAAGACAAAGAAGAAGAAAGGATATTTATTGCTTAAATGTTTAAACCGAAAAGCTCTGTTGTTATTTGATTACTCATTGAATTTTAATTATACTAAAATCATCTGTTCACCAAAAATTCCTCCCGCACTTTTGTTTCCCTCAAATCCACTCCAAACTCCTGAGTGGATTTCAAATTCGTCAAAAAAAACACCCAACAAACGCAGCAGTTAAGAAAACCAAAATCCGGAGTTTCTTTTCCGTCTGTTCGGCGTTGCTCCAGGATTACCTTTGTCCGGCTATCTTGCATAGATTTTAGTTGTATACTAACTTCAAAATTATCTCCAAATGTAAACTGTATGCGCCTGTCAGGAAAAGAGCCTAAAACTTTGCCTTTCACTTCATAATCCTTAGCCAGCCATTTCCAATGATAGGTATCTCCCGTAAATATATAATCTTCTTTTGAAAGCACTTTTCCATTCCTCTTAAAATTAGCTTCTCCCACCAACCACTCTTCCAATCCCTCACTTGTATGTATAGCATCATACATAATATCTATTTCCATATTCACAATAGTTCCATGTGAAAAATTCTTCCAGTTAAAATTTTCGGGTGTCATGATATTTTTATTTTTTAAAAGGAACTAAATTTTATAAAATTTGATTTCAAAGTTATAAAATTAGCGCACAGGACGTTCCTCAATTTTTGGTAACCTTTACGTCCCGCGCTTTTTTTTATTTTTTTCAAAATGAAAAGTGAATTGGTTTTAAATGATTTCATTTGTTCAAATAATACAGAAGATTTTTCATTCATAAGAAATCCATTGGAACCAAAAGAGATTTTATATTTACAAAAAAATTTCAGTAAAAGTTATTTTAAAATAATGGCGCACACGATGTTCCTAAATTTTCCCAATTTACATCCCGCGCATTTTTATAAGATAATTTCAAATTTAAACTAAAATGAAACAAAAACTCACTCGCCTCAGCCTGGAATTATTCAACGCTGTGCCAAAAGGTCCTGCCCAGCAAATGCACCCGGAAGAATGGATTAAATTCGGCCTGATTCTGGATGAACACGCCAGTTATGCCCATGATGAAGTACGGAATTATATAGAAGAAAATCAACTTAGTGCAGAGCAACTCAATGCTACTTTCCACAAGTCCTGGCAAGTTATTCAGGACAGTAGTCGCCTGGAATTGTTCCTGCACCAGATACTACACTACATGAGCACCTACGGCACAAATTTCACTTCCGAATATATTTATTTCCCGGCGGAAGAACTGGAAATTCCGGAATTAAAAAAATTGCCATTGAAAATCATCCGGGGTTTGGAGCCTGCCGTGCTTACAGAAAAAGCATTAAAGCTCCTGGGAAGTGGTATTGCTTTGCAGGAAGAAACAGTTGATAAATTACTGGAGATACTGGAAGAATTAAAATATGAATTTTCTTCTGTTGAGCATATTAAAAACAAAGAAGCACTAGTAAAAGTAATTGCCAAAACCGGAATCTACCCAGAGCATCCTTCGGAGTTTTTGCGGTTTCTGGTTTACAAGGCTACCGGATCTGCATTGCTAATTAAAAATGATGATACCATTGAAGGCATTAAAACTGCCGGGATTAATATCAGTCATCACCTGGATGCTTTTGGCTTGAAAAAATGTGCGGAGGTGTTCAATCGATTCAAGCCCCTCTGGTTGGCATTTAAATCGAATGAAAAAAATGCACCGCTGATCAACCAAATCAGCCGGTTGTCTAAGACGCATCACAAACCACTTCCGGTAGATGTGCTCAACACGATTACGTCGGTGTCCTACAGCGAATCTGAAATTAAAGCGGCCTTATCCAAGGTCAATAATTTCAGGAAGGCCAGAGTGTTAAACGCACTCAATACCAGGATCAATGCAGCGGATACTTTTTTATATAGAATCCGAAATGGAAAATCCTTTGCGAAGGAAAAGCCTGTAAGAAACAAGATTGGATTTTATAAAAATGTATTTGAAATAATCTACTGGGATTTAATTGACTGTTTAAACTTGGAAGGAAAAACGATCCGCTATCCAAATAATGT
The DNA here is from genome assembly GCA_020629915.1 of Saprospiraceae bacterium. Classification (GTDB taxonomy): domain Bacteria; phylum Bacteroidota; class Bacteroidia; order Chitinophagales; family Saprospiraceae; genus JAHDCK01. The sequence goes on along the minus strand of JAHDCK010000406.1, from coordinate 1,920 downwards.
CGATTATGCCTTGCCCGTTTCTGAAAAAATGTTTGTAGGAAATTATCCTTCCGGCACAAAAGTCACAGCTGAAAATCTGGCTTCTGGAATTTACTGGGAAGACAAATGGGGTGCCAATGATTTGGATTTATCTGCTTTGTCCCTGGGAACAAAAGTGGGTTGGAACAGCGACTACAAATCCGAAGGACTGATGTACTCCGGAGATATTACAAGCGCACCAAACGGAGCAACAGAATTATTATATGTAAAAAACAATTTGCCGGGACCTTCTCTTTCTATCAATAATATTTTTAGTGGGAAGGAAGGTTGTAAATTTAAAATAATCGTGGGGGCTGCTTCAGATATTTCTGCCAATTATATGTTTGACCCAAATGAATTAATACTGGAAGCAGAAACTAACATGGTAAGTCGTCAGCAGATTTTGGGGATCTTCTTACCGGGCGAAGGCAAAACCGTTAGTTTTATTTTAATCAATACTGGATTTGGAAGTATGGGTGTAAGCACTAATTCTGTCCAGTCGGATAATGCAAGAACTGCTCTTTTCTACCAGTACTGTCAGCCGATTTCTTTTAGAAAAGTGCTTCAGGATGCCGGAGCCATTCTGACAGAATCGGAAACCTGTGATTTGGATTTGTCGCCCCGCAACTTGCAAAAAGATACCCTAATTAATATACTTAATTAATTTATTTTAAAATTTTATCCAGGGTTGCTTGATTCGCTTTAAGCAACCCGTTTTTTATAATACGAGGCGTTAGTTTTTTCCAGTTGTCATTTTTTTCAAAAACAGAACGAAACAGCGGAAGCGCTTTTTCCGCCTGCCCGGTATTGGTCAATGTTACCGCCGTCCAGTATTTCATCTCCTCATTTTCCGGATACAAATCCATCGCTGCATTGTATTCCGTCATCGCTTTTTTCATGTCCTCTTTCTCTACGGCCAGATCGCCAGCATTCATGTGCTGGTAGGCGCGATGCACCTGAAAAAGTCGGTTGAGTTCTGCCAGAGGAGTCGGGTGATCATCCACCCGAAGATCGACTATTTTATCCATCCACTCCCCTTCCACTGGTTTCCCATGCACGACGATCAGCGCAGCAGATTGTTTCCCTCGAATATCTCCACCCTCGGCTTCGGCTGCCATCAGAGCCGCAATCATTCTTTCCGCCAAACTTCCCTTCGCCTTTTCAAAAGCTTTGGCCATGGCTGGCCAAACGGTTTCCTTCAACATCATATTCGCCTGAACGCTATATGTTTTTCCTTGTTGATCACCAGCAGCTTCGATGCAATTTTTGCCGGTGTGAGCGCCGATACTTCCCTTTGCATCGAGGAAGGCAATTTGGCGAACGGCTTCGCCCTCATCCTGTTCTAACAAAATACGCAAGGCATCATCAGCGGGAATTCCTTGTTCCATCAGGGCAATGCCTTTGGGTCCGTAAGAAGGATCGGCAAAGCTCTGAGTAGCCACAACGCCCACGCCAGATTTCCCCCAGACCACAATCGGCCCAACCTGAAACCAATGGCTTTGGACGGCTACGCCCATTTCACCCGTGGCAGGATCATAAGCCACGATGGAATAAGTATGTGCAAAGGGTTCATTTTTTTTATAAACCTGACCTGAAAGATGAGTCATCAACAATGAAAACATAATGATTTGAATTATTTTTAATTTCATGATTTTATTTTAATTTGAAATTAAAAATAAACATTGTAAGACGAAAAACAAATAAATTAGGATTATAGCATCTCATTTGGCCGTTTAGCAAAAAAGAAATAAATTTCCACTACCGAAACAATTCCACTATGAAAAAACTTATTCTATTTAGCTCACTAATTCTCATTCTGGCTGCCTTCTCTTGCGCCCCGGTCCGCATAGTTCAACCCCTTCAAAAAGGGGAAAAAACCATTGGCGCAAATCTTGGTGGGCC
>JAHDCK010000405.1 GCA_020629915.1 Saprospiraceae bacterium | reverse complement strand
GACGGAAGGAGATATTCAGCTGGGGTTGGGTCGGATCAATAATATGCTCGCTGGTCAAGCCTGTGGCAATGACCCTGCCGGGAACGATACGGAAATTCAATTGGCCTTAGCCACCAGAGATAAAAACGGCGCACCTTCCAATGGCATCGTTCGTCATGCCAGTAATTATTCCGAGTTGGGTGTAGGCGGATATATTTGGATGATTTTAAATTTACAGAATACAAATATATATCCCGCAGATGAATATATTCATATTTGGTTGATCAATCGCTTTTGTTACGGGATACAAAATGGCGCGTGCCTCTCTCCAAAAGGACTATCCACCGGACCGGCTGCACATGGTAGCTTTTTTGATTTTGTTATCGTGGAAGCTGACTTGTGGTATGATGCGAATGAACCCTGTGACGGAACCAAGTTGGTGACACATGAGGTGGGGCATTATTTTAATTTATTGCATACGTTTGAGGGGGGATGTGCGAACGATAATTGTCTCACTCAGGGAGACCGGGTTTGCGATACGGCTCCGGATAACTTTAGCGACCGGACGGATACGGGTTGCCTCAATGATACGCCCAACAATTCCTGCAATACAGATGCGGATGATTCGTATTGTTTTAATCCCTATTCAATAGATGAGCCAGACCCGGAATACAACTTTATGGACTACTCCAACTTCGCTTGTCAAAATCATTTTACGCCGGGACAGATTACCCGGATACAGGCAGCACTCGAAGGCCCAAGAAAAAGTTATTTGCAATCAAGGGGATTGATGCCGCCTTGTGTTGGAGATATTTCAATGGAATATATAAAAGATGATGTGTTGTTTGTGATGCGGGATTCTGTGATTCAATTTTCCTGCGAGGTCAGCGGAGCAGATTCGGTTGGGTGGTATGTGGATTCCGTTTTGGTTTCTAGTGAAGATACTTTATTATATATGTTTAATAGCGCAGGTATTCATCTTTTAGAATTTAAAACGTTTACAAATGGCGGGTGTGTGCAAAGCAGAATCCGAAATGTGCAGGTCTATCATCAGGATTGTAATCTAAGTGCAGAAATTTATGATATACCAGATTTGTGCATGTCTAATGGTTATTGGGAGATGCAGGCAAGTCATCCAACGGGGGATTGGTTTATAAATTATTGGGGGAACAGTTATGCATTTACCTCGGAGTATTTTGATTTGTGGGGAGCTAACCCTGGAACGAATACTATTTATTTTGCTGCAATGGACGGTGATTGTATCAACATTGTTTCTAAAAATTTTAATATAAGTAATGATTTTGTAGAATTATATCCGACGGGTTCCCTGGACTGCGCCGCTCCTTCTCCCGTTTCTGTTGAAGTGTTTGAAACGGGGAATTACACCCTGCTTTGGAATTCCTCCACCGGAAATATGGGCGATTTTAATATTAATCCTTCTGATTCGGAATCTTTTTTTGATATTGCAAATGGAGGAATACATCATTTTCAAATGTATGGTTTTTCCGGAGGCTGTGAATTTTATTACGATGTTCCCTTTGTCAATGAGACGGAGGTGACGGTTGTCCCTTGCGACAATTGTTTTAATAATAGTTTCAAGGTTTGTATGGATGCTCCGGGCTTAAATGTGCAATGGAAGCTCGGAGGACAAACAGCGTTCGGTAATCCCGCTACCCTGAATCAACCGGGTATTTGGACAGGCATTGCCACCGATCCGAATACAGGTTGTTACGATGAATATCATATAAATGTTACTTCTATAGAAAATCCCGCGCCATCCTGTAGTGCCGGATCGAATATTTCCCTTCCTTGTGGAGGAACGGGGACGCTTCTGGGCTGGGCCCCTGGTGAAGGTCAAATAGAAGTGCGCTGGACGACGCCCGACGGCGTGCTTGAAAATCCAAACAGCCTGACCCCGACGGTCAAGCGTCCGGGGAAATATATTCTGTCTGTAAAAAATGAAATCACTCAGTGCGAGTGTAAAGATTCTCTAATCGTGACCAGTGTGCCGAATACCTTTGAAGTGGACGAAGTGATTTGTGAAGGCGAGAGCATAGACGGGCATTTTGAGTCAGGAACGTATTTGGATACTTTAAATACGAATTGTGATTGTGATTCCATCCGTACACTGAATCTGACCGTGCTGTCTAATATAATTACAGAGACACTGGTGACTATTTGCGAAGGGGAGGAGTTTATGGGTTACACCACGACCGGAATCTACGATGAAATTTTTCCTGCGAGCAATGGTTGTGATTCTATCCGCCGAATTGACCTCACTGTCCTGCCTGCCGATGATCCGAATTGCGTGGTAAGTAATAAAAATGTTTATATAGATAACAATTTATTGCTTTATCCCAATCCTTTTTCTGGAGAGGTGATTTTGGACTGGCGGGGACAAAAGGAAGTGATTTATTTTATATATGATAAAACAGGAAAAATGCTTTTAAAAGATAAAATAACTAAAGGACAAAATCGTTTGAATCTCGATAAATATCCTTCCGGGACTTATTTTATAAAAATTGTTTCGTCTAAGGGAGTGGGTGTTAGGAAGTTGGTGCAGTTTTGATGTTTTTTTATTTTTCTTTATTACGAATGAAGGTAGGAAAATAGGAGATGGATTATTAATTTTCGTTATTGATATTGATTAAAATTTGTTTCGTTATTTTTGTTTAGGTTGAATATATACTCAAACGATAATTCCAGGTGATGGCCGTAGCCAGGATGTGCCCGGAAGTTTGAAACAGCAAGATAGTCAAACCTATACCTGAGTTCAGGATTAAATATTTTATTTTTGACAATAAAATATTTACCAACACCAGTGTTGATTCCAAAATAACCCTGCCGCGAAAAATTATATTTTTCTTCCTGTGGGAAAAGAAAAAATGGAAATAGATATATAAGTAATTTGTATTTAATTTAATGTTATGTTTAATGTCACTCAGTGTTAGATTTCCCAAATGCATATCCAACAATTAAATTCAGGCTGGAGGGCAAATAGGATTCATTGCTCAGAGGTGACCTTTGGTCATCAGAGTCAACAAAGACGCTGTTCATACTTCGGGCATAGGAAACTCCAATGTAAAAATTTGATATAATAGAATAATTGGCATTTGCGGTCCACATCAAACGAGCATTCCGAAGAAAATTTCCGGAGTCATCAGTAGTTTGTTCCAGAACGTATTCACAGGCTGTCGAATCCCCTTGCATAAAACGATGAATGTTGATCCCTTCTCTGATTAGCCGGGAGTGAATGGGCGTTTTAAAAAGCACTCCGGCACCCAGCCGCAGCTTTTCATTGAATAAATAATAGCCAATTTCAAACGGGACACTCAGAGAAATTATTTCCCAGTCAATGCCGGGTTTTGGCGACTCCAGATCAGTAAAACTATTGATATAAACATTGCAGGCAAAGGGGGAAGGGGGATAAATAATCGTTTCAATGGTATCTGAAGACAAAACAAAAGTTTCGTAATTAATCGTTTCCTTCAGTCGAGAAAAGGCTTGTCGATCTGCTCCAATTCCAGTCCGTATAAATAAATTTTTATATAATTCAAATTGTGCAAATGTCAAAAGGCCACCACCATTGTTAGCTGCAAAACTCGACTCCACAGAGGAAACAGAAGTTGTCTGACTCTGAACGCTAACAGAGTCATTTAAGGGTCTAACAGAAGAAAACTCAAATGTGCTTTCTGTTATATTGTTGTTTTCAAAATACCAATGCATTTGACCCTCCACTCCGAATCGAACTTTTTGGGCATCTGTATTCAGGGTTGCTGCTAGGATTAGGATAAAACATATAATATATTTCATTCTGCAAAATTTAATTTGTGAATTGTTCTGAGCCTCCGACAGGAGACTCAGAACAAAGAAAGAATGAATTTAAGAATTATCCTAACTATTTATACACAACAAATTTATACCCAAACAATTTTCCATCATGTTCTAGTTGAAGCATAAAGACTCCTTCGGGCAAATGCCCGGTATCCAGTTGTAATAAATGTGTTCCTTTTATATAATTTGAATTGAAATTCGTAGCATGTTCCCTTCCGTACATATCCATTAATTTAAAATTCAAATTAGAACTTTCTTTTAAATTAAATTCAATATTTAAAAGATGTTTTACAGGGTTGGGGAAGAGGTTGA
>JAHDCK010000404.1 GCA_020629915.1 Saprospiraceae bacterium | reverse complement strand
ATATCCTGCAAAAATTGGCGACTAATGCCCTCCTGCCGATAATGCTTGGTGGACAAACTCAACTCCTCCCCTGCCCGATTGGTGACTTTTACCACCTCCGCTCCGGAGAGAATACGCAATGCTTTTTCATATTGTTTTTTCTTAAATTCCAGTTCCTGCAACTGGCTTTTGGCTGCTGTACTCATATTTCTATTGTTTTAAAGTGAAAAAATATTTTATTTATAAAATTATTATTGATTCTCTATAATTGCTCTGCTGAATACGCCGTCCAGGCGTGACCATCGAAGAAGAAAAGCTCTCGCCCAAACTTGCTTCCCGGATTCAGCGCGTAAATTCTAGCCCGGTAAACCCGCCCTGTCCAATCCGGTTTTTTCGTCACCAGGTTCTTGAAATGCTCCACAGCCGTACCGCGTTTTTCCCGGCCCCGATTGCTGTAACAGGTGAACCGGTTGCCGTCGGTGAACAGCACCCACAGCTTGAACTGCGGAAATTTTTTCCCACTGAAATGCCCCATCACGCCTCGATGATTTGCTGATAAAATTCATTCACCAAGTCCTTCGACAGCTTCCCCAGCCGCTGCTCGCACTTCCGAAAAACCTCCATCAGCGGAGGCAGCGCATCGCCAGCGGGCGACCGCTCCCCGGCCTTGGCTCGCAGAAATTCATTGACCGAACGGGTCAATATTTTGCGCTCCCGGATGTGCTTTCGCTTCTGGATATGCAGCTTGTACCAGGGCTTCGTCGCTGCCAGTCCATGCTTAAAATTTGGGTCAAAATATTTCGCTGGAAGGGCTGCAAAACGCTTTTCTCCCTTCGCTTTCCCCGTTTCGATCCAGCGATGCGCCAGGCCGAGCCGGACACTCAACTGCTCCCGAAATTTGGCCCAGTTGTTCGGATGGCTATTCAAAAACCACTGTGCCAAACCCATCTTCCCCCGCTCAATTTGCCCCTCTGACAACCACTGCCCCTTGTAAATCGTATTCCGCGCCTGGGCAAACAAACTGTCGATCATCACCCCGGCTTTCCGCCGATTTTCCTCCGGAATTTTCGCCAGACATTCCCGCAAATTTTGGGGAACCTTCGCGCAACTTGGAGGGGCCGTTCCCGTTTCCTCCTTGCTGCCCCTGTAACCTGTATCGGTTCCGGGGTTCTCGTTTTTTGGCTCGTCCTGTGAATTTGGAACCGACTTTTCAGATGTCAATTTTTCTAATGCGTCCAAATTCACAGTCCGCTTTCCTAATTGTTTAATTAATTTAGAGTTCCTGGAACTGGTTCTGGTTACTGTATGCTCGCAACTTGCAACCATACCCTCAAAAAAATTGGGGTCGGTATCGCTTTTCGGCTCGGGATTGGCCTCCACCCGCTTCCCTCGCACTAATTCCAGCCACAAACAGTCCGGAGTTATCCACAAGTCGAAACCGCTGTTGCTGCCGTGCCACTTGTAATCACTCACGAAGCCGGATGCCTTCAGTCGGTTCAAAATCCGGTTGATGGTGGAGACATTTTCACAGCCGACCCAGCGTTTGAGTTGGGGCCGATTCGTGCGAAGCGGGGGCAACGCCTCTCCTACCCGGAGGATGCCGTTGATGCGTTGGTGCTTCTCCAAAACCCGTCCGTACAAAACCAGTAAGCTCTCCCCCAGTTTCTGGTGCGGGGTGCGTAACCAGTTTTTTAAATCCTTCTTACCACAACTTTTTATATGTTTAAAATTCCATTTCTCTATAAAATCACCGAACAATTTCTTCGATTGAAACCAGTTCAGTTTTAAGGGAATCTCCGCTTGCAGTTGTGGCTTAAATTGTGTGCCTTGCATTTAGATTGTTTTTAATTTTATAATTATAATTTCTACCTATCTTAAAACACTTCTCTCCTTTTGTTTTTAAAACAATTTATTTTTTATATAAAAAACAGAAAAAAACCACCCCGAACCGGTCGTCCGGGGTGTCATTGGCAGGAGGTCAAATACACCTCCTTGCCGCCCCTCTCTTCAGGTTCCTATTCCGTATTTTTTGGTTTCACTGACCTTCAGGCCACGCCCTCTTTTTTGAGCATTTCATAGTATTTATTCCACGTTTTCAGCAAGTCTTCGTAGAGCAATTTCTGACGGTTTCTACCCGTCTTCGTCGCATTGTTAATGCTCCGGTTTTTCGCCTTGCTCATTTTGTCCTTAAACGCCTTTTCGCTAAACCATTTTCCGTCGTAAAAAATCCGTCCGACAACCAGCTTCGTCCCTTGTCCTGACCGAGGTTCAGCCGATTTGGTGTTGTCTTTTTTTATAGAAATCACGCCTTCGGGCAACCTGTCCTCGCGGACGGTTTTCGAGGTCATTTTCTGACGGTTTTGCGGACGGTTTTGAGTTGTCTTCTTCGGACGGTTTTGCGGACGGTTTTTATCCTTGTTTTGAGTGGAACCCGGAGTGCCCGCTCCCTCCGGCGGTGCCGACGGATTATCGTCTTTTTCCGCCTCGGGCAACTCCAGGTATCCAGCTCGCTCATAAACCCCAATGAGTATTAAAATGAAGATTTGAAACACTTCACCGATACCACCAAATCCCTGCAACCATTCTCCCCATTGTTCTACATCACTACTATATTCATATTTATAAAATTCATTTTCTTTTCTTGCTAATGCAATCGTTTTTGATTTTTCGTTTTCCAGTTGATTGATTTGTTCCTGTATTTCTTTAGACAGGGCAGTGGCATTTCTCGTGGTCGTTCCCGCCCATTTGATGTCCATTGCCGCCGTTTTATCTACTTGTAAAATGTCCAGCTTTTTATCATAATACAACTGGATAGAATCTATATCAATTTTTTCCGGCTGTTTATGCAGCCTTGAAATATTTCTTGAAATCTCCGGTGCACCATTTACACTCAAATATATACTTCCCACATACGAACCCACGACGAAGGGATTTAAAAAACAAAAAAATAATATATAATGCCATCCGTCAAACAAATAGCCCTGCGTAAAAAAACGGATATACAACATTCCACCCGCCAGCTTGATCCCTTCGATCAGCATCACCAGCAAGGCCGTCAATCCAAACGACCAGGCGAGCTGTCCCGTCATTTGCATAAAATTGGTATATAAAAAAGTCGATTCCGTCAGAATGCTCCACGAGATCAATCCCGGCAGTACCAGGAAGAGGACGAACATCCAAAACCATTTCATGCGATCCCGGATAGTCCGGCGTTCGTTGACGGCCACGATGCGCTTTAGCTCGCGGCTTTTTTCAAAGAGGCGGATATTTTCCGCTGCGGGGTTGTGGGCGGTTTGTTTCTTTTGCATGGGGAAGGGGGTTTAGGACGTGGACAATTTTCTGGCCTGCACTTTTTCCTCCAGCACCCCGAGGCATTCTTTTTTGAACTCGCCGAAAGCCGCCTGAACTTCCGAGTGAATCCGGCGATTCAGGCGAGCCAGCAGGGACTCGATATTAGCTTCATTGGCCAGTCCATCCAGGTGTTCTAACTGAAGGCTCACGATCTGGCCATTGATGATATTCTCCACCTGATCAGCATTGGCGATCAGTTCTTTTGTCGCTTCAATTTCAAGCGGGACAGTGGGTGCAATTACAGTCATTTCACTATTCATTTTTATGTATTTTTATAAAATATCTATATTAGAATCAATTATTTTAAAAATCCGGCGACCTTAATTCAGGCCGCCGGGGGACAATAGAGGATTGACGGGAAGATGTAAAGAAGACGTTGACTGAAAAATATCTGCGATAAATTTTGGCCGGGCATTTTCATATCGGGTGCGTTTATCTCCGTCCGTCGTATGCTCCAAAAGTTGCAGAAATACCTGTTCAAAAAAGACCACGATCTCCCTCGCTTCGAGGTAGGGCAACTGGCTCCACTTACAATTTTTTGTTTTAATTTCGCGGTATTGAGCTGCATCAAATGAAAAAATTTCCAGTCGTCGTATCAATAAATTTTCCAACTCCTCGGCCATTTTCGCGCCTTCCAATTCTGCGATCAGGGCCAACCAATCCCCAATTAAAAGCCGGTTTTTTGTCTCTTTTTTCATATCTTCGTTTTTTACATACCAATCCCACCTCAAAAAATCTGTCATTTTTTGATTATTTTGGTTAATATTGCTAATCAATCCGGGGTAGTTTGGATGTGTTAGGACAAA
>JAHDCK010000403.1 GCA_020629915.1 Saprospiraceae bacterium | reverse complement strand
CCGCAACGCTCGTAAAGGTTTTTAACCTGAGGAAGAGGAGGTTAAAAACCTCTAAAAACATTTCGGCGTAGGTTGCAAATCCCGATAAACTCATCGGGGTGAAACCTACGCCAGTCTAAATGCTAAGTTATTTTTTACACAGTGTATTCAATTCTTATGCTGCCAAATTTTCTTTAAATTTAAATTCAATCAATGTAGAGGTTCCGTCTTCCGTGCTTTGTTTCAGCTTTCCACCCAACTGTGTTGTTAATAAATTGATCAACATAGATCCAAATCCTGTTCCACCGGCACTGATACCTTCGGATTTATTTTCCCCGTCATCGGCTATGTAAAGTTGAACCAAATCATTGTCCAACTGCTGCATGGAAATAGAAATTTTTCCAGTCTCCTTATTTTCAAATGCATATTTTAATGAATTAGTAATTAATTCATTTGTTATCAATCCAATGGGTATTGCCGTGTCCACATCCAGTTCTATTTCCGGCATTTCTACCTGCAATTCCACGCCCTCGGCTTGCTCTCCAAAGCTGTCAATAATGGCCTGACCTACGGTTTCAAAATAATCCCGCATTTCTATTCCTGCGAGGTTTTCGCCCTGGTACAATTTCTGGTGAATGAGCGCCATGCTCGCCACCCGGTTGCGACTTTCCTGTACTGCATCCAGTGCATTTTGATCTTCTATGGTGTTGGATTGCAAACTCAGCAGACTGGAAATCGTTTGCAAGTTGTTCTTCACCCGGTGGTGAATTTCCTTGAGTAGCAACTCATTTTCCTTATTCTTTTCTCCTAGTAAGGCATTTGTTTTTTCAAGTTTTTCATTGTTGCGTTTTCGGGTTTGTGCATTTCTATAAGATTGAAAAAAGAGCAACCCTAAAATTCCAGCCAGGCCAATCATGAGCCACTGGATGGTGCGCTGCTGCGAGAGTTGTTCTTCCTGAGCAGCGATGGTTGCTTCCTTTTTTTCTGTTTCGTATTCGGTTTTTAGTTCTTCCATTTTAAGGGTGGATTCATGGAGTTTGTCACTTATATCCAGGGAGTCCAGCGCATTGCGATAAACATAAACAGAGTCGTATTGCTTTTGAATCGCATAAGTTTTTATCAGACCTATCATTGCCTGTTTTAAAAAACCTCTTTCCTTTATCTGAGGATGATCATACAATTTCCGGAAAGTTTTATTAGCATTTTTTATATCCTTTTTTTCAAAAAGTATTTGCCCTTTCAAGTCCAATTCATAAACATTGTGCCGCATATTTTTACCTTGGACTCTGAATTTATATGATTTTTCTAAATCTAATAAAGCCAAGTCATACTTTTTTTCCTGTAAATTTATTTTTGCACTTTCAAAATATAAATAGCCACTATGTCTATTACAATAATCTTCACCTAGTGCCTTCCTGTTTTCCTCAATGGCCTGGAAAGCAGCATCAAGGTAAGACCTCGCTCCTTTAGTATCTCCTAAGGCCCGATGGGGCAGTGGCAGGTAACCGCTTATTACTACTGTAAAATGATGAAGCTTTATTTTTTTGCTAAGCCCCAGGGCTTTTTTCCCAACTTCAATGGCTTCCTGATCCTTTCCCAAACTATTCAATTGAGCCATCAAATAATAATATACCTTGACCAGGCATTTTTCATCATTTACAGACAAACACAACTCCTCGGCTTTGTACCCGCTGGCAATACTGCTATCTGCTTTTCCTACTAAAGAATAAACATCCAGCATGGAAACATATATGTCTGACTGCGCCGCAACATCTCCGGCCTTTTGAAAGATAGATATTGTTTTATTATATATAATAATAGAACTGTCTGGTTGATTTATCCATAGATAGGCTCTGCCCATTTCTCTATGGATCAATCCGTGTTGTTTCAGGTTTGGATTATTTTTAGAAAGCGCAAATCCTCTTTTTACAATTCTAAAGGCTTCGTTCGGATCTAATCGCCAGTAATCATTTATACTTAAAACAGAATCGATCTTTTCATTGACCGGCAGTTCACTTTCAAACATAGCATCGTAGGCCTGTTTGATTTTCAAGGCTTGTTCTTCATCCGTTTGCCCAAAAGCCAACGGAATTAAAAACAGTAAAAAAAATATATTTATAATACGCTTCAAATTAAACCTCACATAATATTTTTGTATTTAAAAAACTGATTTTAAATTACAAAAAAGAAACTGGATTGAAAAAAACAGGACCAAAGTCTTTACTTCGGCCTGTTTTTAGTTTAACATTATATAACCACTTCTAGTATTAATATCTTTTAAGATGATAAACGGCACCATCCGGACTAAGACTTGGGTCAATATTAGTATCCAATTTTAATGTCTCTTGTCCTGTATTATCCTGACTAAGGGTGTACATAAATATTTGATCGGCAAATTTGACCATGTGACTATTGGCCCAAAACATTTGCTCTCCAGGTCCTGGTGTATAGTCATTTTTTATATTTGTATTGTTCTTCGTAATGGTGATGGAATTGCCTTTGATTTCATATATAACCTCTCCTGCTTTGTAGTTTGGTAATTTATCTGGAGTAGTATAAACACTATATCCAGTTACCGTCCATCTTCCTTCCAAAGTCTGTTTCTTTTTCATGGTTACAGGAGTGGCAGGTTTTGTAACATTAACGTTTTGTGCCTTGGCTTTATAGGAGTCGCCCGGCTTCGTTGTAGAGCAGGAAGCGAGAAACAAGATGGCTATAAAAAGACTCATTAAATTTTTCATGATAAGTGATTTTTGGTTAAAAATTGATTATTGATAAATTCTGAAAACAAGTTAAGGGAACCCCGTAAAAAAATCAGAAATACTTTCCGAACGGTGGGAATTCGTTTCCGAACGGTAAAATTCAATGGTAAAATGGTACAATATTCCAATTGTGCAATGATTTAATATTCCAATATTCCAATATTCAATGTGGGAATTGCTAACTTGTTGGTTTCTAACTAGAGCTGATAATGGAGGTGTTTAAAAACAGGGATAAATAAAAAATTGGAGGAAGCAAAAGACATATCTGTTTCCAAATATTGGTTGATAGTAGTTTATGGTTTTCTGCGGTAAAAACTTAGAGAAAAATATGTTTAACGGATCCTAATAAAAACACTTTGCCCCAAAATAATTACCGCAACCACCTCCCCGCCAACCAATTATTTTTACTAAGGCTACCCAGAACGTAAACATTGGAGTGCTTTAAAACTTCGGAAGATTTAACAGGTTCCATAACCACGCCTACATTGTTGATGTAATTTGAATGTGCAAAATAACTCTTTCCATTTTTTTTATAAATAAAACCCACATGGTTATCCAGTCCCAGGACAAACAAATCACTATCCTTTTTATCGGAAAGAAATGCCTCCATTTTATTCAGTTGGGTAAATGTTTTCAGGGAGCCGGGAGCGCAAATTTCCTTTATAATATCTGATGCCGCTTTTTGAGCTACCTTATAACGATTTAGTGGAATCCCTATGTGTTTGAGTGGGGTAGAAACAAAATAACCGCAGGCAACTTCCCCTTCCCTTGGATTGTCGGTATGGCCGTTGAAATCCCAGGGTGTGTCGAGCCAGTAGGTGAAAACGGAATCGATCAAAATGGTGGAAAGGTATTCTTGTGCCATTTCCCTTTTTTCGGAAAGGCTTGCGGGCTCGTTTAAGATGTTACTTCGTTTTTGTTTAATATTTGATTTTAATGCATTGTATTTTGTTAGATGTTTTTCGAGGTTGAACGGGACTTTGGGTTCTGTTTCCAGTTTTGCTTCCTCTACGATTTCAGGGGAATCGGTTGGCTGAGGAGCTTCTGTTTTTGTTGGGTTACAACTTAAAATAAGAAAACAAATAAAAAAATATAAGAATGTTTTCATTTTAATTTGGTTTTTGAAGTTATAATAAAACTTCATTTTTGGTATTTTATTATACAACTAAAGATTATATTTTTAGTATTGTGCTGGCCGTTAAATCTGCCATTTTTCCAAAAAATGGCAGATTGGACAACAAGCAAGAAGCTTGTTGTGAAACCAGAGAATATGAATTGTAATTTTATTAAAATGATAATCAAATGTTTAGGCAAAGTGCAGGCCGTTAAATCTGCCATTTTTCCAAAAAATGGCAGATTTGGCAACAAGCAATTTGTAACAAAAGAAAAAAGATGCCCGACTAAGCCGGACACCTTTTATTC
>JAHDCK010000402.1 GCA_020629915.1 Saprospiraceae bacterium | reverse complement strand
TTAATAAAATTTTATTTGAATTAAAAGAAAAATACAATACTACTAAAGATAAAATATTATTATCCTTTTTATACAAACATCCTTCTGGTATAAAACCCGTATTGGGAACAACAAAAATAGAAAGAGTGAAATCTGCCCTGGAAAGCACTCAAATCCATCTCACAAGAGAGGAGTGGTATCAACTTTGGGAAGCCGCAGAAGGAAAAGAAGTGGCATAAAATATTATGGAAAAAATAAAAATACGTTCAAAAAATCTGGAAGGGGCTGAGGTCGCCTGGTTTGCGCCCCTATGCAATGGAGATGATGAATATCTCTCTCGCCACGATATGCGCTACAAAAGTGACTGGTCTAATTGCTCCAACGTTTTACTAACAGCCGATCAATTGGGCTACCGCAATATCCTCTGCCCTTCCTCTTATCAGGTCGGGCAGGACACCATGACTTTTGCCTCGGCAGTTGCTCCTTTGACATCAAATATTAATATATTAACAGCAATTAGATGTGGGGAAGTGCATCCTCCGATGCTTGGCAGGGCAATTGCCACACTCGATCATATTTTAAAAGGTCGCTTAACTATAAATATAATATCTTCTAATCTTCCGGGCATGGAAATGTCCTCTGCGGATCGATATCAGCGGTCGAGGGAAGTGATTGAGATTTTAAAGCAGGGATGGACTCAGGATGAAATAGATTTTAAAGGAAATTTTTATAATATAAAATTGCCCAATACTGAACCCGTCAAGCCCTACCAGCAAAACGGCGGGCCCTTGCTTTACTTCGGTGGATATTCTCCTCCGGGGGTTGACCTATGCGCAGAGCATTGCGATGTTTATCTCATGTGGCCGGAAACAGAGAAAAACATATATCAACTAATGAAAAACATGAGCGAAAAAGCTGCGGGGTATAAAAGGGAAGTAGATTTTGGATTGCGCGTGCATGTCATCGTTCGGGAAACGGAAGCAGAAGCAATAGAGGCAACCCGAAAACTCATGTCCTTTGTGGATGATAAGCGGGGAGAGGAGATACGCTTACGGGCACAAGATGGAAAATCCTACGGCGTTTCCAGGCAGTCAGAAATGCGAAATCAATCTGACAAAGAGGGCTTTGTAGAGGAAGGATTGTGGACCGGGATTGGCCGGGCGCGTTCTGGTTGCGGAGCGGCTATTGTAGGGACGCCCGATCAAGTGCTGGCAAAAATCCAGCGATATATGGATATGGGTATCCGCGCTTTTATTTTCTCCGGCTATCCGCATTTGGATGAATGCAAATTATTTGGACGCTATGTTTTACCTCATATAAAAACATTTTCTATGCCTGAGGTGCAAGGAAGAAAACCACAATCAGAACCGGATACGCCACTGGCTGCCGGCTTGAGAAAGTAACTTTTATATTATAATAAAATGATTGATTTATTAATAGTCCTGGCTTATTTTACCATAATTTTTCTGGTGGCTATTTCCGGGAGAACAAGGGGGAAAACCACCCCTGAAGCCTACTTCCTCAGCAACCGAAATTTGCGTTGGCCTTCCATTGCACTTTCTACTATTGCCACTAATATTAATGGGTATCAATTTCTCGGGATGATGGGATCGGCCTATCTCTACGGTTTGGCTCAGGCCAGTTTGGAAATCAATGCCGTTCAGGGAATATTAATAGCCACATTTATATTTGTTCCTTTATATTTGAAGGATAAAATTATGACCATTACCCAGTTTATTGAAAAACGACTGGGCAAAAAAGTGGCACTGGCTTATAGTTTAGCAAATATTGCTCTCTTTGCTACGGTGACTTTAGGCGCGGCTTTATTTTGGGGCGCCTATGCCGCCAACAAGGTATTTGATGAATACTTATTATTTATTCATCAGGACGAAGTGAAGCGGGTGGCGATTTTGCTGATTGGTCTGGGAATATTTTCGGCGACTTATACTTACCTCGGTGGTCTGGCTGCGGTTGTCAAAACCGATGTTATTCAGTTTGTCATTTTATTTATGGGTGGAATTGCCGTACTTGGGATTTCCATTTATCACCTTGGAGGCTGGAATCAATTATATATAAAAACGCCTGAACTCATGCACTTACATCTTCCGGCAGATCATGAAAAATTACCCTGGACTCATCTGTTTGGATTATTTTTTTTAAATATAAATTATTGGTGTGCAAACCAAACCGTTATGCAACGATCACTCGCCGCGAAGAGTTTAAAGCAAGCCCAAATTGGCTTGATGGTGGGAGGAGTAACGAAGTATTTCATGGCGGTGCTGATCGTCATTCCCGGCATTGCATTGGTTGGAATATTAGGGACGAACGGACTCGAAGACCCGGATTTGGCTTTCCCCTATCTGGTAAAAACCTATTTGCCTGAAGGCATTAAAGGTGTTATCCTATGTGCTTTATTTGCTTCCCTGATGAGTACGGTAGATTCTACTTTTAATTCTTTAGCCACTCTGTTTTCTGTTGATATTTATAAAGGTTATATTAAAAAAGATGCCACAGATGAAGAAATCGTAACTGCGGGAAGAAGGACGATCCTGGTAACTTTGGTTACGGGTATATTGATGGGATTAGTATTATTATTTGTAAAATATCAAGACGCCGGACAAGCGTTTACACATACTTTAAATGAGTTGCGTTATTACATTAATTGTGGGATTGTGGTCTTGATTTGTGCTGCAGGTTTCCTTTGGGCGCCCGGACATAGGGGAGCATTGGCTGCTTTTATTTCTACACTTCCACTGCATATTATGTTTCAGGGAATATACCCGGATATGAATTATTTTGTTCGTGCGGGGTTTGTCATTGTTATCGCTTTTGGTTTATTATATATGTTGTCTGAAGATAAGCGTTGGAAAAAATGGCGGGATATTATTGTAGCAGACTCTGCTTCAGTTAAACAATTTGGGATTGGTTTGACTATGTCTTTGGTTTTATTACATATTATTTTTCATTAAATACACCCTGTAAAAAGCTTAGGTAATATTGCAACACAAATTTGATCTATTAGAGTATGTCCAAATATTCAAAAAAGATTGAATTTAGACATGCTCTTACTTTAAAAGGACAAAAAAGACCCGAAACAACTTCCTGCTCCGGGTCACTAAGAAATCACACCTCAATGATATTCTTTTTGGACGTATACGAAAATCAGTCTTGCCTTCTGTTTTCGAGTCCTTTATATTTGTTTATTATACCATGTTTTATTTCATGCCCATATAAGGCTCATTCGTCTCCGAATAATATACTTTTTTCTTATATGCTTCAAGGGTATTTTCCTCGATATTCACCTTGTATTTTGTTTTATATTTAAAAGTCCTGATAGCAAATTGCTCACCGCTAACTTCTAATATTAACTTTTTGCGTTTTACATTCCAAGTGCCATTATGAATGTGGGTCATCCCAACACCACATAATCCAATCTGATTAGGGTTGTGCAAGCTGTAGGAAAATGTTCCATCCTCCATAAAAGTATATAACCCATAAACACCATCGTTATGGATGGTCGTATCTAATTTTGTGAGTTGAAAATCTTCCTGCATATTACCCGCCATAATGAAAGACTGATCCGTTAGCATCTGTCTAATGGCTTTGGAAGATTGAGCTTGAGTTATAGTGGTAATACTTATAAGTAATAATAATACCAGTGTCGTTTTTGCAAATAAGTTTTTCATAGTATTTGAATTTTTTTATTTGCCTATATAACGACGAATACCGATCCATTATCCCTTAATTTTATTAAGGATTGCGTTAAATGGGTGTTAAACGATTTTGGATTAAAGGACTTCCGCTACGACGAATGTACTGCCGCCAATGAATATAAAATCCTGATTATCAGCATTTTGTGAAGCAGATTGAAGGGCTTCTTTCACAGAAGGATAAATTTCTCCCGTTAGGGAATAGTTAAGAGCCTGCTCCTGGAGCACGTTGGCATCCAGACCACGGGGAATGTTGGGCCGGCAAAAATAATAAATCGCATGAGAAGGGAAAAGAGGCAATACTTTGTCTAGATTTTTGTCATTCACAAAGCCCAGGACAATGTGCAATTTATTGTAGGACTGTTTTTGTATTTGAAGGATTGTATTTTGGAGACTATGAATATTGTGTCCGCTGTCCGCCAGAATGGGTGGATTTTTTCCCAGTAATTGCCAGCGGCCCATAAACCTGGTCAGTGATTTTAGTTCAT
>JAHDCK010000401.1 GCA_020629915.1 Saprospiraceae bacterium | reverse complement strand
TTAGCTCAAAGAAGCTTTTTGATGAGTTGAATGTTATTTTTCAGCGTTAAAACCATACGGAGAAAAGGGCCTTTTATATCAGTAAAACATATTAAAGTGTATATTGATTTATAAATTGTTTGCCAAAAAAATTTCTATGGAAACTCTAAAATTTTCCGCTTAAATAGCAAACAGTAAAATCGCCAAAATCGCTAAGACTAAACCCACTAAATTTATCTTTGACAATTTTTCAGAGAACAACAGAAAACCAAGAATAGCCGTCAGGATAATAATGGACACATTATTGACCGGAAAAGCAACCGAACCTTCCCAGCCCTGTTGGAGTACTTTTAACATAAAATAAATAGAAAAAAAGTTCGGAATCCCAAGAGCTATTCCGCCGATGACTTCAGGCCGGCGCACTTTGGTTTTTCCAAAAAAAATCCGCCGAAGCAACTCCAGTAATCCCAGCGTCCCAGCCATTAAAAACAAAAAAGAAATGAAGGTGACGCGGTCATCAAAGTTGTTGTTATTCAAAAATAAATCCTGCTCCACGTACTGCATACTGATTTCAATAATGCCACTAGTCGCCATTACTACCAGTGGTAAAACCAGCCACCAGCGAGGCGTATTTTTGAGCTTGTTTAGGGTTTCTGTTGAAGGGATATTGGTTAAAATAACGGCAATAATGGCTAGTAAAATTCCTCCAATTTTATAGGAAGTAATTGCTTCATTAAAATAAACAATAGCAAATAGCGCAGAAATTAATATAGACATTTTCTGCATGATAGTAGAAATCGAAACGCCATATACCAGAACAGTTGTTGCAACAATATTAAAACCAATTATAAATAAAAAACTTAATCCAAATGCCAAGGGAAACCAGGGTTCCTGCCAAAATCCCATTTCTAAAGGAATTTTCCCTATTACCAAACTTCCGGTCAGTACACAAACAAAATAATTGATAACAATCACAGTGAAATTATCAATATTGAATCTTTCAAAATACTTGAAAAGTAATATTATACTGGTGGAAGATAAAATACTCGCGAGGAGGTAAATCATTTCAAGGTTTTAGATTTAGGATTGTGATATATTTTTATTTCATCGCATTGAATAGATTGGGTTTGAAATAAAGTGCTGCCTTTTAATACAGGCGCAGGGATGAAATCTGATGAATCAGAAAAATGCCGTATAGGTTTATTATTGATAATTAAGCGCGCTTCATCCCAGAAATTTTGATTGATAAAACTTTGAAGCAAACTGGCTCCGCCTTCTACAATTAACGATTTGATATTTTCATTATATAAAATATTTAAAACAGGAGAAAGATCATCGTTTTTCTCTAATACCGGAAAATATTTTACATTTTTAAAATTTATATTTTTATCAATATTTTCATCACAGAAAACAAAAGTAGAGGCAGTGCCGTCAAAAATTTTCAAACTGGAATTTAACCGAAGTGCTGAATCCAAAACTACCCGAATAGGGTGGTTTCCCGGCCAGAGCCGGGTTGTCAATCCAGGGTTGTCGGTCTCAGCCGTCTTGCGTCCGACCATGATTGCCGCCTCCTCGCTTCTGGCTTTATGCACCCATCGCTTCGTCAGGGCATTGCTAAACCAAACTTGCTGATTGGCAACTCCGAGCATTCCGTCACTCGTCATCGCATATTTTAAAATAATATAAGGTCTTTTCTTTTGATTAAAAATTCTGAATCGCCGAATGAGATGCAATCCCTCTTTTTCAAGAATCCCGGAGGTTACTTTTACGCCTTGTTCTCTCAGGAAACGAATGCTGTTTCCGTTGATCTCCGGATTGGGATCTACCGCACTGATCACTACCTCGGAAATGCCTTCTTTGACAATTCGCTGGGAACAAGGAGGCGTCTTGGCAAAAATAGAACAAGGTTCGAGAGAGACATAAATAGTAGATTGACTAAGCAGAGAACGGTCTGCTTCACGGACAGATTCGATGGCATTTACTTCGGCGTGTTTTCCTCCAAATTTTTCATAAAAGCCCTCTCCAATAATTCGATCCTTATGAACGATCACAGCTCCGACAATTGGATTTGTTCCCTCAGAGCCTAGCCCCATCTCTGCGAGTTGGAAACATCGTTTCATATATTTTTCTGCTACTTTCACATAGCAAATGTAGGTGATTTTTATTAGAATTGCAGCACTCGGGATAAACCAAAAAATTGCCTTAACTTCGTTTTTGAAATGGATGGAATAATGAACGAAGACCAAAATAAATTTGTTAAACGTTGGGTGGAAAAACTAGGGGAGAGGGAAGCCTCCAGCCTGGCAAGGATAATTTGGGAGGATGTTTTTAGTGGCGGGTTTGATGCAGAGCGGTTAGCAATGATTGAAGTAGAATTGGCAAAAGGCAAACCCATTCAATACATTTTGGGCGAGGCAGATTTTTATGGATTAAAATTATTTGTAAATGAATCTGTTTTGATTCCAAGGATGGAAACAGAAGAACTGGTACATTGGGTGATTGAATTTTTGAAATCAAAACATGAATTTAGTTATTTTAAAATAATTGATATTGGAACAGGTAGCGGTTGTATTCCGGTTGCCTTAAAAAATAAATTTTCGGAGTTGGAGGTTTTTGGAATGGAGGTGAGCGAACCCGCTTTAGAGACAGCAAAAAAGAATGCAAGCAAATATAATATTAAAATAAATTGGATTTTGCAGAATGTTTTGCAGGAAGAAAAGTGGACAGATTTGGATAAATTTGATATAATTATTAGCAATCCACCGTATATTCCACCCTCCGAAAAAAATGTGATGGGAGAAAATGTCCTAAAGTACGAACCGCATTTAGCTCTGTTTGCACCTGAAGAAAATTCCTTATTATTTTATAATAAAATTGCAGATTTATCAGTGCAAAAACTAAATCCAAACGGAGCTTTATTTTTTGAAGTGAATGAATTTAATGCCAATGACGTAGTAGAATTATTATATAATAAAAAATGTTTTGAGGTAGAATTGAAAGAAGATTTGAATGGCAAAAAACGCATGGTTAAAGCGATAAAATTTATATAAACTTGATAACAACAGAAAAATCATATACATTTAAATATCTTCCGAATGAAGCGGGATCTGTTGATTGGGAGAGCATAAAAAATATCTATGATGGATTTTCATTATTAGAAGATTGTCCGCAGGACCCCATTCATCATGCCGAGGGGAATGTTTGGGTTCATACCCAAATGGTAACAGAAGAATTGATTAAATTAGAATATTATAAAAATTGTTCTAAAGAAATCCAGTCGCTCCTTTTTGTATCGGCACTCCTCCACGACATTTCCAAACCCGAATGCACCCAAACTGTAAATGGTAAAATCACTGCTCCAGGACATGCCAAAAAAGGAGCGCAAAAATCCAGGGGATTATTATACCGTGGATTGTTTGGAGCAATGTCTCTCTACGAGCGGGAAAGTATCATCACCCTGATTCGCAATCACGGATTACCCATTTGGTTTTGGGATAAACCGAATCCGGAAAAGATGGTCGTTCAGGCTTCACTGTCTGGCTCTTTGGAGCAATTGGCTACGCTTTCTGAGGCGGATATGCTGGGCAGAATTTGCTCGGATCAGGAGGAAATGCTGGGTCGGGTAAATTATTTCCGGGAGTTTGCAAAAGAAAAAAACTGTTACACCAACCCACGTCCTTTTGAGAATGGGCTAGCGCGTTTTACGTATATGAAAAAAGAAGATGGTTTTTTGGATTACGTGCCCTTTGATGAATCTGCTTTTGAAGTGACTATTCTTAGTGGACTGCCAGGAGCAGGCAAAGATACCTGGGTCAGAGAGCATGGTGCAGGAAAACCAGTGGTTTCTTTGGATGAAATCAGAAGAAAACACAAACTCTCTCCCAAGGGAAATCAGGGAAAGGTCGTGCAGATGGGCAAGGAGTTAGCCAAGACGTATTTGAGGAAAAAGCAATCCTTTATTTGGAATGCGACCAATTTAATCGCCCTGAATCGCTCCCGGCTGGTCAATCTAATGACAACTTATGGGGCAAGGGTTAAAATTATATATTTAGAAACAAATTATAAAAATTTGCTAAAACGCAACCTTGAACGGGAGCATGCATTGCCAGAAAAAGTATTGGAAAAATTTATTGATAAGCTGGAAGTGCCGCAGATTTGGGAAGCACATAGCGTTGAGTACACTGTGTAATAAATAATTTTGTAATTGTATCGCAGGCTTTAGCCTGCCTCGT
>JAHDCK010000400.1 GCA_020629915.1 Saprospiraceae bacterium | reverse complement strand
TAATTTTTTCTCCAAATCAAGGCGAAAAACATAGGCGATGCAGGGCATCGGCGAGGCTTTTCAACGCAGAGTGGGAAAAAAAGGACAATTCAAAGAATGTAAGTTTATTAACTCACCATTCCTAAACAACTTCAATTCTGTTTTTCAGGGCGATGAGTCTTTTTCGAAAGACAAAATTAGCCACAGGTATAAACATATTTAATTTTCCTGATAATTTGTCAAATTGATGTAACTTTAAGTTTGGCAGAATAGGGCAGAACAATTAACTTGTGGCACTTAAAAGCATTCCGCATCTATTTCAGGTTTGTTATCAAAAAAGAAAACAATTAAAAACCATCTATGAAATCATTAAGAACACTACTGATAATTGTTTTGGTTTGGGCAGGAAGTAACTTGACGGCTCAGGATATTCATTTTTCTCAATTTAAAATGTCGCCCCTGACCCTCAATCCGGCATTAACCGGAGCATTCGAGGGAACCTTCCGGATCGGGGGAATTTATCGCGACCAATGGTCCAGCTTTTTGCAAGACCAATTCGTCACGCCTTCCGTTTTTATCGATGCGCCTATCATTCGAGGCTTCGGCAAAAAAGACTGGGTCGGAGTAGGTGCTTACGTAGTAAGCGATCAAAGAGGTTCAGGTTCACTCACCACCAATACAATGATGGCTTCTGTAGCCTATCACCGCGCTTTGGATAAGAAAGGAAATACCTATCTGTCTTTTGGTTTGCAGGGAGGACAAGTACAGGAACGAGTTGATCCTCAGGATTTGAGATTCGAAGATCAATTTGTCAATGGTGTTTTTGATGCGAATGCGGTAAGTAGTGATTTCCCAAGAATACAGGATAATATCAATTACACCGATTTTCAATTTGGAGCATTGATCAACTCCGTTGTTTCCCGAAAACTGAATTTTAATGCAGGAGCATCTCTTTACCATATATTCAATCCGGATCGTTCGCAACTCAACGGAAAGGATAGCCTTGCAAGAAGATTACAATTACACGGAGGGTTAAATATGGATCTGACTCAAAAACTGGTTTTTTCTCCTGCTGTGAATTTCCAGAGACAATCCGGCGGGCAAGAACTCAATTTGCAGGGATATTTCGGGTATCACCTGAATGCACAGAAAGATATTACAGCTAAAATAGGAGCTGGATACCGGGCAGGAGATGCCGTTATTGCCATGATAGGATTTGACTTCAAAGGGTTTACCGTTGGGGCAGCTTATGATATAAACACTTCTGATCTCTCGACGGTAACAGCTAATCAGGGAGGATTTGAAGTGGCTTTGTCCTATATCGCCAAAATTTACCGAACGCCCATTGTTAAACCAGTTATTTTCTGTCCGAGATTTTAACAAGTTCTTAAACCACCTTTTAATAAAAATTGTCGTCTAAATAAACGTATGTCCGAAAGGTTAGTTAATCGATCGATTTTAAACTATAATAGCATACGCTAAATCAAATTCATTTTGCGTTTTAAATCTGTAAATTCAGATTTTAAAGTAACACCAAAAAAAGAAGTAATGAAGCATTTTTTATTTGTATTTCTTTTATTTGCATGTATAACGAGCTATGCTCAGCCAGTCAAAAGTCTGAATGCAGATAAAATGGCGAGCATCGCAGAGGAAAAGTTAGCCCTAGGAGATTTTTACAATGCTCTGGAATGGTTTGAAAAATCCTACAAAGAGCAAAAGAAAAAAGATCCTGAAGTGCGGTATAAAATTGCCAGTCTGCATTATAAACTCCGCGATTTTAGAAAAGCAGAAAGATGGTATGGTCGCGTAGTCAAAGCTGATAAAAAGGGAAAGCACCCGGAAGCTATTTTTGATTATGGTCGCATTCTTAAAATGAATGGATTGTACGAGGAAGCTATCGAACAGTTTGATAATTTTATCAAAGTAGCAGGATCAGACGAAGAAAAGCAAATGGCCGAGATCGAAAAAGCCGGAGCCGTTTTAGCGCAATCTCTGCCCGAAGATAAAACCGTGAAAATTGAAAATGCCGGACGAAGCATCAATTCTCCTCAAACTGAATTTGCACCTTTCCCTGTTGGCAATAATGAAGTGTACTACGCTTCTATCCGCGCCGATGATAAAATTGTATTGGATGGAAAAAGTAAAGATTACTTTGCCAAAATTTATCAGGCATCCAAGAGTGGTGACAAATGGGGTGAAGGAAAACCCCTCGATCAAAAAATAAACCGGGAAGGATTTCATACCGGTAACCCAACAATTTCTTCGGATGGAAACTATATGTACTTTACCCGTTCTATCTTAGAAGGAAATGCTCTGAAAGAAAGCCGATTATATGTTAGTCAGCGGTCTGATGATAGCTGGGGAGCAGCAGAGGAATTGAACATCAATGGTGATTTTATGATCAAGCAGCCGACGATGGCCCGTATCTATGGCAAAGAAGCCCTGATTTTCTCCTCGGATATGAGTGGCGGATTTGGCGGATTCGATTTGTATTATGCTACCAGAGATGGAGAAAGTTTTAGCGCACCTGTCAACCTCGGTGAGGTCGTCAATTCTATAGGTAATGAAGAAACACCGTTCTATCAGGAAGGCGTTTTGTATTTTAGTTCTACCGGACACCCCGGAATAGGAGGGTACGATATTTTTACCTCTTCCTGGGATGGCGGCACCTGGTCCCGCCCCGAAAATATGGGCAAAGGTGTCAATTCTACCTACGACGATTTATACTTTTCAGTCAATGAAGATCGCAATGGTGGATTTTTAGTTTCTAACAGAATCGGTACCACCACCCTGAAAAGTAAAACCTGCTGCGATGATATTTTTGCACTGACTTTTGACATTCCCGTAGATATGAATCTACTGACTTTTGATAAAAAGAAAATAAAACTGAATGGCGTAGCCGTAGATTTATTTGAAGTAACAAATGATACACCAAAGAAGGTCGCTGGAAATACTAATCCTGCAAGTAATGATTTTAACTTCCCGCTGGAACACAATAAAGCCTATCGGGTGGTCGCCAAAAAATCGGGTTACAAGGATGCCACGTATGAATTTAATACGGTTGGAATTTCCAGAAAAACAACTTTGGAGAAAGAACTGATGCTGGCGTTTATCCCCAAACCGCCTCCGCCACCACCGCCTCCGCCACCACCGCCGGTGAGAACGGAGATCGTTACCGTCAACAAACCCATCCGGTTTGATAATGTTTATTACGATTATAATGATGATAAAATATTGCCGGCAGCAGAACCGGGTTTAAATTATATATTAGAATTATTGAATCGTTATCCCGATATGGTGATTGAATTATCTTCTCATACGGATTCCCGTGGTAACGATGCCTATAATAACAAGTTATCTCAGCGACGAGCCAATTCAGCTAAAAATTATCTGCTTGGAAAAGGCGTTCGATCCGAGCGCATTCGTGCAGTAGGTTACGGGGAGCAACAAATTCTTAATCAATGTAAAAATGGGGTGGACTGTTCGGATGAGGAACATCGCACCAATCGTAGAACGGAGTTTAAAATTATAGCCGGGCCTACGAGTATTCAGATTGAGACGAAGCGAACGAAGCGCGTAGGCAGCAGCAGTTCTGCGCCCAGAAGAAATGTTTTGCCGCAAGCCGTTCCTCAGGCAACTCCTCAATCTTCAAAACAACCCGTTGTCGCTGCGAAGCAACCAGACCCTGAGCCCAAGAAACGGATTCCGGTAATTGAGTTCAAGGACGGGAATGAAAAAGATTTTGGTGAAATCAATCGCGGAGATAAATTTAACTATACTATTGAGTTTACCAATGTAGGCGATGCGACGCTTAAAATTGATTTTGTTACGGGTTCTTGTGGATGTACCGTTCCGGATACCTGGCCAACGGAACCCATTCCGCCGGGAGGCACGGGTGTGATTGAATTTGAATTTGATAGCAAAGATAAGGAGGAGGAACTGGTAGAAAGTACCGTTGATATCATTGGTAATACTGAACCTATTGTAGTGGAATATAAATTCAAAGTCAAAGTAAATCAGGATTAAATCTTCTTAATTTTTATATAAAAAGCCGCTTGAGTATTTTGCTCAAGCGGCTTTTTTTGTCAGAACCAAGATTTACTTGATTAAAGGATGCTCAAGATTAAAAACATATACGAATCTTCGATTCGTAATAATCATGACAATCCAGAAAATCCTGCGAATCGTGGTTCATAATTTCCAAAAAAATTATATATTTGAAAAGAACTTGATCATAGCAAAGGTTAA
>JAHDCK010000399.1 GCA_020629915.1 Saprospiraceae bacterium | reverse complement strand
TGGACTGAAAATCCATGTGTCCCTGGTTCAAATCCAGGTAGCACCACGAAGTAAAGACCCGCGCTTTCATGTAAAGTGCGGGTCTTTTTATTCACCATCCAATCTCTGCATGAAACCCAATGGCTATCGGGCGAACGGTATTCCAGCGGCCATGACTCGTACTTCTTTCTTTCACCGGCGAACGGAAAAATCCTGCTGAAAATAAAATGGAATCCTCTCCGTAATTTTCTATCCATTCCAGAGCAATAATAAAGTCGTCCTCTACCATGACGTGATAAGGCGTTAAATCCACTTCCAGAAAACCCGATTTTTTTTCAAATTCCACGATGATATTTTCCTTTAAAACGGAGACATCCGGGTTTTCTCCCTTGACAGAATAGATATTTAACCGAAACTTGATTTTCCCGTAGGGGTTACGGTTGATATGCACCCGGAAATTTTTGATCAGGGTCGGACGTTTTTTGATTTTTATCAAAGTGCCTACTTCGTGACCCAGAAAGTTACCGCCCAATCCTGCGGAAACAAATTTTCCGGTCAGCTTATTCCCGACGACTTTGGTTTGCATCTTGGTGCTGGAAACGACAATTTCTTTTATATTAAAATTTTTAGGAGCAAGGGTGATGGTCATCCCCGGAGCAGACAGTTCGCTGATGGGAATATCCTGCGTTTCGTAGCCCAGATAAGAAAAGCGCAAGGTATCCCTTAGGTTTTCTTCCTTAATTTTTAAGGTAAAATTGCCTGTTTGGTCAGAAACAGTTCCGATATTTTTAAGGGGAATACCAATGTTGACATAGAGGAGAGGTTCGTTGGTTGAGGCATCCAAAACCGTTCCGGTGATGGTCTGTTGAGCTGCCAGTGAATACAATGAAAATGAAAACAAAAAAATATAAAAATATTTCATTAGATCTGGTTTAAAAAAAAAGCTGCCGAAGAAAACTCCGACAGCTCCAATATTTTATAAAAAAGAATAATTTATTCTTCTGCTCCTTCGGTTGCTTCTTCTTCAGCACCTGCTTCTCCAGCTGCGGCCTCAGCACTACGAAGCGCACGGGGTACTTCAACGGAAGCGATAGGAGTTGCTCCTTCATTCAGGATTTCGATATCCTCACCATGCTGAATATCTCTAACGCGGATAGAACTACCCAATATCATTTCTGAAATATCTGCCAGCAATTCGTCTACTAGTTTATCGGGAGTAGTTTTGATTTTTACCCGACGGATTTTCTGCATCAGTTTTCCACCGTTTTTCACACCCGGAGAAACACCTGTGAAGCGAACAGGAACCTCAGCGATGACTTGTTGCCCATCTACCAACTCGATAAAATCAATGTGCTGGATGCGATCCGTTACCGGATGTGCCTGAAGGGTTTTGAGGATGCAACGGTATTCATTCCCGTCTACCGAAATATTAGCAACCTTAAAATCAGGTGTGTAGATAAGATCTCGAAAGCTCAATTCAGGAGCTGTGAAGTGAATATTTTCTTTTCCACCATATATTACACAAGGGATATTTCCGGATCTTCTCACCGCTTTTGTTGACTTTTTTCCCATTTCACCTCGGGATTTTCCCTGGATTGTAATCGTTTCCATAATCAATATTTTTTTCTGTTAGAATATCTTTTCGGATTTCCGGCCCGAAAAGGCTCGCAAAGATAGTAATTCTGTTAGAATTTTCCATTTTTTCAGGAAAAATTTAGGGTAGACGCACTAAATCAAAAGCAGGGGCGAATGAGCCATCTGTTTGTAGTTTATTTGGTGTTTAAATCTAAAATTGCGCTCCATAGGAGCAGCCTTTTTGTGTAAAATTTTCCCGAAAAGGCTGCTCCTCTGGAGCACAACTCTATTTTTGGCATTTATTGCTTTAGCAGATGGCCCCTCCGGGGCATGGATGCTGACCAAAGCGTCAGTAGCATTTTTATTGAGCATTTTTTGGTGCGTTTGCCCTAGAAAAAATCCCATTCCGATGAGAAACCAAAACCTAGAAGTTCATTTATATAATACACTTTATTCCTTACCTTTAGGGTTGAAAACAACCATCTAAAGTTATATAATATGAAAAATATACTAACCCTTATTGTTGCTGTTTGTTTGTTGGGAAACCTAACCGCTCAGGATGAAATTACGCTGGAAGGCATCTGGAAAAACTATGAGTTTTATCCAAAATCTGTTCCGGGTTTTAAATTTATGAAAGATGGATTACATTTCACGAGAAAAGAAAATGATAAGACAGAAAGTAAAATTGTCCAGTATCATCTCGGAACAGGTGATCAAACCGATGTCATTCTAAAAGGAAGTGACCTCAATAAACTCAATAATTATTTTGATGCAAAATTTGATGGATACTCTTTTAGTAAAGATGAAAATTTAATATTATTAAAATCCAGAACTGAGCAAATTTACCGTCGCTCCTCCAGAGCAGATTTTTTCGTCTATGATAGAAAAGGAAAAACCTTAACGCAAGTTTCGGGGCATGGCAAACAACGCTATGCAAGTTTTAGTCAAAAAGGAGATAAGGTGGCTTTTGTAAGAGGAAATAATTTATATTATAAAAATTTAAAATCTGATGATGAAGTTGTCGTGACTTCCGATGGTCGCCCAAATGAAATAATCAATGGAGCAACGGATTGGGTGTACGAGGAGGAATTTGCGTTGGCAAAGGGATTTCAGTGGTCGCCTGATGGAAAGCGGATTGCCTTTATGCGTTTTGATGAGACAGAGGTGAAAGAGTTTACGATGACGATTCACAGTGGAGATTTATATCCTAAATATTCGACTTTTAAATATCCAAAAGTAGGAGAACGGAATGCTGTAGTGAGTATTCATATATTTGATTTAGTTACGGGTAAAACGATAAAGGTCGAGACAGGTAAAGAAACGGATATTTATTTTCCCAGAATTAAATGGACTAAGGATGCAAATAAGCTTTGTGTTTTTAGAATGAACCGCCATCAAAACGAACTGGATTTGTTACTGGCAGATGCGACGACAGGTAAAACTTCTGTATTATTAAATGAAAAAAATAAATATTATATTGACATAGATGATGATTTAACTTTTCTGGAAGATGGAAAGCACTTTGTTTGGACATCAGAGAAGAGCGGAAATAATCATATTTATATACACAATATGAAAGGCAAGCAAGTCCGGCAAATTACAAAGGGCGATTGGGATGTCCTCAAGTTTTACGGCTTGGATGAAAAGGATGGAAAATTATTTTATCAGTCTGCGGAAGTATCACCACTGGAAAAACACATTTATTCTATTGATATAAAAGGAAAAGACAAGCAACAGTTGACTAAAACTGCCGGAACCAATCGCGCCCGATTCAGCACGACGTTTTATTATTTTATCAACACGCATTCTGCTACGGGCGTTCCACCTAGTTATACAGTAAATGATGCGAAAGGAACCCTTATTCGCAGCCTGGAAGACAACACCAAATTTAGGGGCAAGCTCCAGCAATATGGAATTGAGGGAGCGGAGTTTTTTAAGTTCCGCACCTCAGAAAAAGTTGAACTCAACGGCTGGATGATTAAACCTCCAAATTTTGATAAAAATAAAAAATATCCTGTTTTTATGTATGTGTATGGCGGGCCGGGCAGTCAAACGGTTACCAATAGTTGGGGAAGTACGAATTTTATCTGGTTTAATATGTTGGCACAGAAAGGGTACATCGTTGTTTCAGTTGATAATCGCGGAACAGGCTCAAGAGGAGAGGAGTTTAAAAAAATGACTTACCTGCAATTGGGGAAATACGAAACCATGGACCAAATTGAAGCCGCAAAATATCTGGGTGGACTTTCTTATGTAGATAAAGATCGTATAGGAATTTTTGGATGGAGTTATGGCGGTTATATGTCTTCCCTTTGTTTGTTTAAGGGCGCAGATGTTTTTAAAATGGCGATCGCTGTGGCTCCGGTGACGAGCTGGAAATGGTATGATACCATTTATACCGAACGCTATATGAGAACGGAAGAAGAAAATCCCGATGGCTACAAGGATAATTCTCCGGTCAATTTTGCCCACCTGATGAAAGGGAAATATTTACTGGTGCACGGTACGGCGGATGATAATGTCCACGTTCAGAATGCGATGGAAATGGTCAATGCACTGGTGCGGGAAAACAAGCAATTTGATTCTTATTTTTATCCGGGAAGGAATCACGGCATCTACGGAGGGAATACGCGCCTGCATTTATATAAAAAAATGACGAATTTTATTTTTGATAATTTATAA
>JAHDCK010000398.1:1602-4273 GCA_020629915.1 Saprospiraceae bacterium | reverse complement strand
TCGAGATGACAAATCATATATGTTTTAGATTTATTGATTCAGTATTATTTTCGGCGGTTAATTATTTAATCTCAATCAACCGCCGAGTTTTTTAAGCTAATTTGTATCGCAGACTTATTGAACTTAAATAATTAACCGCCGAAAACAAGTCCTGCTTGTTGCTGGTGTCAGGTGGGACACCTGACACGAAAACTCTTTTCCCGTCAGGTGTCTCGCCTGACAAGAAACACCGGGCTAAGATGACAACACAAACATCATAATATTTTCGTCGGTTATTTTTTTAAAACCAATAAACCGCCTATACTTTTGCACCGTAGGCAATAAAATACGGATTCAGCAAATTCTCCTTATTATAAGAAAGCGGTTTGCCCGTTTCGTTATTGATCACACTTCCGCCAGCCTCTTCCAGAATTGCCTGTGCCGCCCCCGTATCCCACTCCATAGTAGGCGCAAGGCGAGGATACAATTCCGCAGAGGATTCTGCCAGGATTAAAAATTTTAAAGAGCTTCCTTTGGCTACGGTTTGGGGTTCATTCAGATTGTCCAGAAAATTTTGCGTATCCTCATTCAGGTGAGAACGCGAGCAAACGACCCGTAATCCGCTATCCGCCATTTTAAAGTTAGCCGCATTGATTTTTTGAATATTTCCGGCTTTTTCCTTCCAGGCCCCTTGCCCTTTGACCGCCCAGTACATTTCCTCCAGGTCCGGAGCATAAACCACACCCATTACAGGTGCACCATTGTGAATCAAAGCGATATTCACTGTAAATTCTCCGTTGCGTTTGATAAACTCCTTCGTTCCATCCAAAGGATCAACCAACCAACAATACTCGTAATCCTTGCGCTCCTCGTAAGACAACATTTTATTTTCCTCAGAAATAATCGGATAAACGACTTCCAGTTTTTCCAACCCGGCACAGATAATATCATTCGCTGCCTTATCCGCTTGCGTCAAAGGCGAATCATCTGCCTTGCGATCAATTTCAATCCCTTCCGAGGATCGATAGATTTCCATAATGGCAGCGCCGGCATCCAGGGCAATTTTTTTTACAGCTTCAACTATTTTTGTATGACTCATGTTTTCTTTATCTGTTTTATAATATTTAAAAAACGTGCGAAAGTAAGAATTTCTTCCTACAATAAAATGCTTTCCCTAACTTTGCTGTCATTATGGAAAAACACATTTATCCGATTTTTGATCGATTATTACAAAGAGGAGCCAAGGAAAAAATGATTGGCCAGCACAGTAAAGCCCTTTGGTTTACAGGTCTGTCCGGCTCTGGAAAAAGCACTGTTGCTGAAAACCTCGAAGCAAGGCTCCACGCCAATGGATTTTTAACACAAGTACTGGACGGGGATAATATCCGAAATGGCCTCAACAGTAACCTCACTTTTGCTCCGGAGGATCGCGTGGAAAATATCCGGCGCATCTCCGAGGTCACCAAGCTGTTTGTCCATTGTGGCATCATCACCCTGAACTCTTTTATCAGTCCAACGGTGGAAATGCGCCAAATGGCGAAAGACATCATTGGGGAGGATAATTTTGTAGAAGTTTTCATCAATGCCTCTCTGGAATCCTGCGAAGCAAGAGATGTAAAAGGTTTGTATGCCAAAGCTCGCAGTGGAGAAATCAAAGGTTTTACTGGCATAGATGCGCCTTACGAAGCTCCGCCTGCTCCGGCTATTGAATTGCGGACGGATCAGATGTCCATCGAGGAAACGGTAGATAAATTGTATAATTATATTTTACCTTTGATAAAATCAGAATAAGCAACTATTGAAAGTTTGCTGAAAAAACAATATCTTGGTTTGATGGACGATTATTTCCCGGCAAATAAATTGGTTTCTTTCCCATCTAAGGAGGGTGGTTATGAATAGGCGCGTTTTATTATACATATTCCTCATCATTCTTCCTCTTATTTTACCTTCTTGCGAAAATGATATGCGCGAAGTGGATCGCTTCATTGATAAAGATGAAGTAGGCATTGAAAAAGCAACAAATGTAGAAATATTATATAGTGATTCTGCAATTGTTCGCGTTCGGATACGAGGTTCGCTCATGCATTCTTATATGGATAAAAAGAATCCGAGAAGAGAATTTCCCAATGGTATCATTGTGGATTTTTTTGATAATAAAAATCGTCCAACGAGCAAACTCACTTCCAAGTATGCTATCCGAATGGAACGGGACAATACGATTCTGGTCAAGGACAGCGTCGTGGTGCAAAGCCTGACCAACTCCGAGCGACTGGAAACTGAGGAACTCACTTGGGATGAAAAGAAGGAAGAAATTTTTTCGGACAGGTTGGTGACGATCAAAAATGCAGAGGAAGAAATTCAGGGGTATAACTTCCGTTCCAATCAGGATTTTACGGATTGGTCGATGGAAGCTACGACCGGGCAGATGAAGGTGAATGATTTAGAACAGGAGGAAGAGAATGAATAAATTATATTTTTATATAAAAAATTAATTCAAAATAGTCCGATAAAAATTAATCGGCATTATTGTCAAAGTTCAAGAGTTTTAGGAAAGTGTGTTTACTTTTAAACAACTTTGGATTGAGTTGAAAGTTGGAGAAAATTATTGAGGTCGTGGCGGCCAGCCGCGACCTCAATAAATGTTATAGTCAGGTCGCGATTTACAGTCACGACTTGACTGGCCACCAGCACT
>JAHDCK010000398.1:0-1592 GCA_020629915.1 Saprospiraceae bacterium | reverse complement strand
AAGCCTGCGATACAATTACAAAATTATTTATTACACAGTGTATTGAGTTCAAACAAAAACATATAAATAAAATTTGGTCTTTACTGTCATCATCATATCACTTTTACTCTCTGCCATATTCTCCGGGATGGAAATCGCTTACATTTCTGCCGACCGGCTGCGCATAGAATTAAAAAAGCAAAAGGGATCGCGACGTGGTGTTTTGCTTGCCAAATTTTATGACAACCCTGCCAAATTTCTAGGGACAATGCTCGTGGGCAACAACATCGCTCTGGTTATTTTTTCCACCCAAATGGAAAACATTCTCGAACCCTCCCTCGGAATCAGCAGTGTCTGGCTTCAGCTCCTCGCTGTCACTCTAATAACAACAATTATCGTATTGATTTTTGGCGAATTTTTACCTAAAATGCTTTTTCAGTTATATGCAAATAAAATATTATATCTTTTAACCTATCCGATTACATTGATACGCCATATCCTCTGGCCGATTACCTGGTTGATGGTGAGTTGCTCTAATACGATTTTAAGGTGGATTTTTAAAGTGGACAGCAAAGGGGACGATCACGTTTTTAGTCGATTGGATTTAGAAAATTTTATAAAAAATACCAGAACAAACGAAGGGAAAGAACCCATTGATACCGAGTTGTTTGAAAATGCGCTTTACCTCACTAAAGTCAAAGTCCGGGAGTGCATGATACCAAGGACAGACATCAAAGATATTGAAGTCAATGAATCCGTAGAAGAACTGAAAGATACTTTTATAGAAACCAGGCTTTCCAAAATAATCGTATATGAAAATGATAATGATAATATTTTAGGATATGTTCATCACCAGCAAATGCTACACGACCCCAAAGACATCCGAAGTTTAGTTTTGCCGATTCCGGTGATCCCGGAGGCCATGAGTGCACATGATTTGATGAATCGTTTTATAAAAGAACACATCAGCATGGCTTATGTCGTGGATGAATTTGGAGGAGTGAGCGGCATTATAACACTAGAAGACATATTAGAAGAAATTTTTGGTGAGATAGAAGACGAACACGATGAAGAGGAACATATTGAATCTATGATTAATGAAACGGAATTTCGCCTTGCCGGTCGTCTGGAGATTGATTATATAAACGAAAAATATAATATAAATTTACCCGAAGGAGATTATCACACCATTGCAGGTTATATTTTATCTTTGGAAAATACCATTCCCAAAAAAGGCCGGGTGCTAACGACCCCGGATCATATTATCACTATAGAACTCGTAACAGATACAAAAATAGAACTCGTTCATATAAAAAAAATAACTACTCAACAGTCCGAAGAAAAAGCGGCCTGACTTAATTAGAATTAAAATGAATGTAAAAAATATAATTATCTTCACTTTTGGTGCTTGCCTGATACTACTCCTTTTTGCCTGTTCTTCCTCTTCCGGTAACAGCACAGACACCCCGGAAGACACCGTCCGCTCCTGGAAAAATCTCATGGACGCCCGCGACTACAAAAGAGCCAGAGATCTCGGCACCAAAAACACCCGCGACTTCATCGATTGGTATGCCCAACTCGAAGCAGACTTCGGCCTCAGTGACCTTCCCGAC
>JAHDCK010000016.1:8308-25713 GCA_020629915.1 Saprospiraceae bacterium | reverse complement strand
AACAAAAATAGCCTATAATATTTTAAAAAACATAAACTCAAACAGCTTCTTAAACTCAAACAGCTTATAAAATATCTTCCTCAGTCATGTCCCCCGACCATTGTCGGGGTATTTTTTTCCAACCTTTCTTCTGATTTCTTTCGTTAAGGGATGAGAAAACAATAAAATATCCAATTATACTTGCTCTTTTTTACGTTGACTGCGTTAAAAAGCCTTGCCGATGCGCTGCATCGCCTGCATTTTTTGCCTTGCCAACCCAAAAAATAACTGCGTTTAATTTGTATATTTTATTATTCTCTCACCCCTAAAATAAAGAACCCTAACTACAGGTTTTGTTTAAATAGAAAAACAAATTAACTTTAGCAATTCATTTACTTTCAATTTTCACCTGAATGGCTATTTGGTGCCAACAGAAGCAAACAGGTCATTTTTTTGAAAACCAATTCACACAATAATGAGCAAAAAAAAATTACTGGAGGTTAAAAACCTAAAGACGTATTTTAAAACAGAGGAAGGAACTGTAAAAGCTGTAGATGATGTAAGCTTCACCATTTACAGAGGAGAAACAGTAGGAATTGTGGGCGAATCAGGTTCTGGAAAATCTGTTACCTCTCTTACCTGTATGCGTTTGATTCCCCAACCTCCGGGATTTATTGCTGGTGGTGAGATATTGTATTATAAAAATGAAGGAGAGCCGCCCATCGATCTCGTAAAGGTATCAGAAAACCAAATGCGCGGATTTCGGGGAAATGAAATTTCAATGATTTTTCAGGAACCAATGACTTCTTTAAATCCGGTTTTCACTTGTGGTTCCCAGGTCACCGAGGCCATTCAATTGCACCAACAGGCTTCTGAAGAAGAATCCAAACGGTTGACTTTAGAATTGTTTGATAAAGTAAAATTGCCCAATCCCTCCAGGATTTTTGATGCCTATCCGCACCAACTTTCCGGTGGACAAAAACAACGGGTGATGATCGCAATGGCCATGTCCTGCAATCCCAATATCTTAATTGCAGATGAGCCTACTACTGCTCTGGATGTAACTGTGCAGAAAACTATTCTCGATCTAATGAATGATCTTCGGCAGGAAATTGATGCTTCCGTTATTTTCATTACTCATGATTTAGGGGTAATTGCAGAAATTGCCGACCGGGTCATTGTTATGTATCAAGGGAAAATCGTGGAGCAGGGAAATGTATATGAAATATTTTCAGACCCAAAACACCCTTACACCAAAGGTCTTTTAGCTTGCCGGCCACCACTTGAATATCGGATGAGCCGCTTACCAATTGTGAGTGATTTTATGTCCGTGAAAATTGCCGAGGATGGTTCTAAAATCATACAGGAAAAACAAGCTTCCATTCACGAAGTGGTAGAATCTGTAAAAGTCAAACCTCAGGAAACCATCGCCCGCATGGAAAACCTGAAAGTTCAAGAACCAATCCTTGAGGTAAAAAACCTAAAAACCTGGTTTCCTACAAAGCGTTCTTTTTTCGGCAAACCGCTGGAATACGTAAAAGCGGTTGATGATGTTTCATTCAAAGTATATCCCGGGGAGACACTGGGACTTGTAGGAGAATCCGGATGTGGGAAAACAACACTGGGTAGATCTATCCTTCGATTATCTCCTACGGTCGGTGGTGAAGTATGGTTTGAGGGAAATGATATATTAAAAAGTTCGCAAAAGGATATGAAGGAACTGCGTAAGAAAATGCAAATCATTTTTCAGGATCCTTATTCTTCTCTCAATCCAAGAATGACTATTGGAAATGCTATAATGGAACCCATGCAGGTACACGGCATTTTAGATAATGATAGCCAGCGAAAAGATCGGGTAGTCGAGCTACTGGAAACAGTAAGCCTTAAAGCAGATCAATTTAGCCGCTATCCACATGAATTTTCGGGTGGACAACGACAAAGAATTTGTATTGCCCGTGCTCTTGCCCTTAACCCTAAATTTATTATATGTGATGAATCTGTATCTGCTCTGGATGTTTCTGTGCAAGCTCAGGTTTTAAATTTACTAATGGAACTTCGATCAAAATTTAATTTTACCTATATATTTATTTCGCACGATTTAAGTGTTGTAAAATTCATGAGCGATAGAATGATTGTGATGAATAAAGGTAAAATTGAAGAGATGGGAGTTGCAGATGATATTTATATGAATCCGGGTACTCCTTATACTCAAGAATTAATTTCTGCAATTCCTAAAGGAAGAATTGAGGATATCAAAACGAGAATGGGCGTATAATTTACAAAAAGCAAGTCATCAATTTAAACCACATAAATACTTTGTCATCTCGAATGTAGCGAGAGATCTCGTCTCAAAGCAAAGGACAATACTTTACCTTTTGCCGGGATTGCTTTGAGATCAGATTTTCACTTTTAGACAAGATTCTGCACTACTGACGAAAGGTTAGCAGGGTGCCTCACCTGACACTTTTCTGATACAGTGTACCCAATAAGAGATAAATAAATTTATCAAATTGTCCCATTCTCATAATTTTAACATCCGTTTCAAGACTATTTTCCTACATTTTTCTTAAAAAGCGACATCCTTTCCATAATTTCGCATTTCAGGATTATAGGATGGTTATGAATTATAAAAACTTTATTATAATTATTTTTTTACTTATAATTCCTTTAGGAATATATGCACAGAATATTCTGGGTAAAACCGTTTCCCTTGAAGCCGATAACATTCCTTTAATTCAAATTTTAAAATCACTAGCAGAACAAACCGGAGGGAATTTTGCTTATGATCCCCGCAAGATACCTATTCAAAAAAAATATACGATTTCAGTAAATAAAATCACCTTAAAAGAAACACTCAAAACTCTTTTTGTCGGAACTGAAATTACATTTGATGCTGCCAATTTACAAATCAGCATTTACAGACATAAAATTCCAATACATACAATAAGTGGCTATATAAAAGATGCCAAAACGGGAGAACCCCTTATTGGAGCCAATGTATTTCACTATGAAAATCACATCGGCACAACGACCAATAACTATGGCCATTATTCGTTAAGTCTTCCAGAAGGACAACATCCAATATGTATTTCTTATATAGGTTTTACCCCAAAAATAGACACTATCGAATTCTACCAAAATGGAAAAAAATCTTTCCTTTTAAAATCCGGAGAAGCGCTGGAAGAAATTTTGGTGTTGGCAAATCCCATTGCTGATTCCAGTGAATTGACATTGCAGCAGGTTTCTAATTTTAATCCTTCACGCACCCGCGGCAGTCAGGCGGATAAGTTACCACTCCTACTGGGAGAAAGTGATATGTTAAAGGTCATTCAATTTTGGCCAGGCATTCAGGCGGCCAATGAAGGTACAACAGGGCTGGTCGTCCGTGGCGGAAGCACGGGACAAAATTTGGTCCTGCTGGACGGTGCACCAGTTTACAATCTCAACCACTTGTTTGGATTATTTTCCATTTTAGAAAGTAATGTGGTCAACCATTCCCAATTGTTTAAGGGAGGATTCCCGGCTAAATACGGTGGCCGAATTTCTTCTATTTTAGATGTTCGGTTAAAGGAAGGGAATACTCAAAAATTACATGGCCAATTTGGAATGGGATTGATTTCTGCTAATTTATTGTTGGAAGGGCCGATTGGGAAAAGAATGTCTTTTCTGATTTCAGGGCGTAGAACCTGGCTGGACTTGATCCTTTCCCCTCTGGTAGAAACATTTTCTGATTCTCAACTCGACTATTATTTTTATGATATAAATGGAAAAATTAATATAAAATTATCTGAAAGAGATCATTTGTATCTTGGATATTATGGCGGAGATGATTCCTATTCTACTTTTGCCAGTATTAGTTCGACGACCTTGAGTACCCAGAGCTGGGGAAATAAAGTGGCCTCCTTGCGATGGACCCGGGCCATGGGCGATCAATGGTTTAGTAATATGACTTTATTTAATACGCATTTTACAAATTCATTTTCTAATACTGCTGCGCCTATAGATACATCTGAAGTTATTTCAAATATTTTTAATGCCAAAATTCGGGATTACGGCTGGAAATGGGATTTGGATTATACGCCTCGAACCAATCATTATTACAAATTTGGAGCGGGTCTTTTTATTCACGATAACATCCCGGTAGAAAAAGAAACGGAGCGAATCGTCAACGGAGCCATCGTTTCTAAAGGCACCCAAACCTCCTTCCGCAACACAACTCCTGAAGGTATTATTTATGGAGATGCTTATTTTGATATATATGAAAAAATAAAACTTCATATTGGTTTAAGGATGAGCGGTTTTATAGAATCCACAGATTATTGGGGATTAGTTCAACCCCGGATTTCGGTCAGTTATATAGCGGGGAAAAAAACCCAAATTTCTGCTTCTTATTCTTCCATGGGTCAGTTTATCCATCAACTCACCTCTCCTTCTGTTCTTGGCAACCCCAACGACTTATGGGTTCCAAGTGAAGGAGAAATAGGCCCGGAGACCAGTAATATTTATACCCTTGGAATCAATCACAAGTTAAAGGGAATTCATATTAGCACTGAATTATTTTATAAAAAATTAAATAATGTATTAGAATTTAAAGCCGGGCAATCGACTTTCCAGGATGCCATCAACTGGCAGGATGAGGTGCAGGTAGGAAATGGAATGGCCTATGGAACGGAAATAATTATCGAGAAAAAAACAGGCCGGGCTACGGGTTGGCTTAGTTATACCTTAAGTCGTTCCATGCGAGAATTTAAGGGTTTAAATAAAGGTGAGCCGTTTCCTT
This sequence comes from Saprospiraceae bacterium, assembly GCA_020629915.1. Classification (GTDB taxonomy): domain Bacteria; phylum Bacteroidota; class Bacteroidia; order Chitinophagales; family Saprospiraceae; genus JAHDCK01. The sequence goes on along the minus strand of JAHDCK010000016.1, from coordinate 20,954 downwards.
TTCGGTATGATCGCAGGCATGAGTTAAGTGCGACCTTCCATTTAAAACTCAATAAAAAATGGGATTTCGGAAGTGTCTTTGTTTACGCCTCCGGCAATCCGGTAACCATTGGAAATGAACTCTATGCCTATCATGGGAACTTTTCCGGCTACCCTGCTGCCCAACCTGATATTATAATAGAAAATAATAAGAATAATTTTAGATTGAGTCATTATCACCGCTTAGATATTTCATTCAATCGAACAAAAATTAAAAAGAACAGGGAAAAAATATGGAAATTAGGAATATATAATTTATACGGAAGACCTAACCCCACGGGATTGTATTATCAGTTTGATTATGGGGAAAATAAAGTCTTGTTTTACGAATCTACTTTAATTGGTTTCCCGCTTCCTTATATTTCTTATTCTTTTAGATTTTAACATATGAAATATATCACTTTTATTTTTATAATATGCTTATTATACAGTTGCGATCGTCAGGTTTTTCCTTATATTGCAGATGTCTCGCCCACCCTAGTAACCAATTGTGTCCTAAACCCGGACAGTACGATAAAGGTTTGGCTCAGTTACTCCAAGGAAGCCATTGATCCCACTCCTTACGGAACCTATCTCGATATCAAACAGGTAGAACTTATTCAACTCGGATCAAATTCTACTACCTATACCATGGAAGAACAGGAAAACGGATTATATACACTCCCCTTTCGTCCGGAGTTTAATACAACCTATTCTCTTCGCATCGAAAAAAATAATGAGGAGTTGCCCGTCACAGCCAATACCTTTATCCGGGATTCTCTTCAGGTAGAACTCCTGGATTCCACCATTAGCGATCAGGTTGGATTTGATTTATTTAAAGTAAATTTTAAAATATATGATGACTCGATTAATAGTAATTTTTATATCGTAGAAATTTTCCGTCGACAAGAAAGCTTCCTAACCGAAGAAGTGTTTTTTGCACCGATAAGCATCTCTGGCTTTGACCCAATCTCAGATAATATCCTAGAATCAGATTTTGATTTGACGTATTCCAAAATGTATTTGCAAAGTTGGCGATTTAGTGGCTCCACCCACAACACTTTTGTGGAATTTCCGATTACCGGGTTTAACGAAACCATAATTGTCCGTATTCTAAAACCTAAATTAGAATATTACCGCTATTTAAAATCCTATGATGAATACCTCTCTGCCGTCAATAACTCTGACTTGGATCTCCCGGAAGTTTATACCAATATGAGCGAAGGCTATGGCATTTTTTCCAGTTGCCACATCAAAGAGTTTCGATTTAAATTTGAATAGAAAAAAAATCAAAAAAGAATACGTGTGCTGTGCCTTTCATTTGTCTAATCAATGAAAGGCTATTTTTTTTTCTTTTCTATCATTCTTTAGATAGTGACCGCAGACAAAGGTCTGTTATAATTATATTAACTTATTGATTTCATGTAGAGGAAAGTAAATCAATAATTGCTTTGATAGCGTCTTCAAAAGTGGAGACGCTTTTTTTTATCCTAAAAAATTGCCAACTTGCAAAAAAAAATTAATGAAACATTTTATCTTTTTTATTGCCCTGGTGCTTGTGGGATGTTCTTCTTCTAAAAATACTTCTCCAAATAATAACACCGTCCAAGCAGATAAGGAAACGATTGAAAAAACGATACCACAAGAACCCGAAGCCGGGATGGAAAAAGAAATCAAAAAATTTGGCCCCGTTGAAGATGGCATTCTGGGCAGCTGGCAATGGGTAAGCACCACCTTTAATCGAAGGGGTTCAGGTAGCCGCGCTATGAATCCCGAAAATACCAAGAAAAATCTCGTGCTGACTTACCACGAAAATTATACCGTGGATATCCTTATCAATGATAAAAAAGAAGCCACTGTCAAATACAAAATTATTCACTCCACCGATGGCGTAATGTTTATCGATTACAATCCACATCGCCCGGATTTACTCTTGCAAAAAGGGCCGGTAGATTTTGGTCCGATGGATTTAGTGATTAAAGGAGGCTATAATGATGCCGGGGGAAATATGCTATTAAAAAGAATAGACTAAATTTTATTGCAATTTTTTAGCAATAATATCCACTAAAACAGATATACGATTTGTTTGCATGATTTCTTCTGTAGAAAACTCAACATCCAATTCCATTTCTATAGTATTGATAAAACCGACGTGGGCGATGGAATCCCATTGAGGCGTATTTTGCATAGTGGTTTCCCTAGAAAGCTGAACGGAATCTTCCTCCAGCACTTCATCAAAATATTCCTGGAGTTTTATTAAAATGGCTTCTTTATTCATTATTTTTTATTATAAAACATTTTTTATTGTTATAATTTAAAACATCCAATTCCCACAAGTTATTTTTTTCTATAAAACCTAAATTTTTATATAAATCTTCAACAATTCCATTTTTCCGGGTCGGCAAATATTCCCCGACAATTTTTGTTCCGCCCAGGGCTTTCACTTTTTCTACTGCTTGATTTAGGGTAAAACCCTCTACGCCTCTTTTCAAAACGCGGCAACTCATTATCCAGGTATCAATAAAATAATAGTTTAACTGTTTTTCTAAAATAACAATGCTAATCAAACCATAATCCCCAAACTTATCTTCTAATTTTATATACAAAGAAATAAAATTACCATTACTTGCTATGGTTTCTATTTCCTTTTCAGAATATCGAATTGTCCGCAGGTTAAACTGATTGGAACGTTGACTCAACTGAGCAATCCGGGGAAAATGCAGTTTATCAAAAGGCGCGACAACGGCTTTCATATTTAAACTTTTCAAATATTCATTTAAGCTAGAATAGGATTTTTTATAATCCATCCGTCGGGCTTCTTCCTGGTATTTTTTTACACGGGTTTTATCTTCTTTTGCATGAGAAGCCGTTTCAAAAAGATTGAGCCTCCTGAGTGTTTTTAAGTATTGCGCCGGGTCTTTAGGCAGTTCCGGTACGCTAACTTCCGGCAAATTTTCCCGCACCCACTCCCGCTCAAATGGATTGTCGTCCAGAAAAACCATGCTGTCAAAACCAATATTTAAGACCTGCTGAATATGCCGAATATTATCAGCCTTGTTTTCCCAGTTGGCCACGAAGATAGCGAAGTCCTCTTTTTTCAGGATCATCTCCGGGTGATTTTCAAAAGGCTCCAAAGCAATATGCTCCGTATTCTTACTACACACAGCCAGGATAATTCCCCGTTCCTTCAAATTTTTTACCCAACGCTGGATTCCGGAAAAGGCTTTCCCTATTCCTAAATTTCCTATTTGAATTCCTTCTATACCATCATCACCTATGACACCACCCCAGAGCGTATTATCCAAATCGAGGATCAGGCATTTTTTAAAAAATCCTAAATTAGATTGTATTACATCATATACATTTTTAACCAGAACAGGTAGAAAGTTTAAACTAAAACTCAGGTCGGATGCAATATAATATTTAGAATCAAAAACCGCTTCCCTGCCGTACTCGCTTTGAAGGGCATTCACATCCACAATAAAAGTATTGGGAATAGCTCCTGCTAAATCCATCAGAGCCAGATTGATTTTCCGGAGCTGATAAATTAAAGAAGTGTTTATATTATTTCCATAATTTCCAAATACAGCATCCGGCAAAACCGGGAAGTTGTTTATCAGGATTTTAGCATTCGTATTTTCCTGAAGAATTTGGAGATATTCCCGCACCTCCTGAACAAACGCATCAGCAATTTTATTATTATTAAAATATTTCAACTGAATTTTAGGCAAGGAAAAAGCCAGCCATACAAACTCCGGCTGAAAAGTATAAAGCGGAGAAGAGGTATTCAAAATCGTAGCAGCAATCTGGTCGTAATCACTTTCGTAAACCTGCGGAAGAAAACCCGTTTTTTTACCTTGCCCCTCCAAAGCGGTTTTAAGAAATGGCGTTGCGGAATCTCCCAACAAGGCTATCCGTAGAGGTTGCCCTTGCTCTGGTTGGGATTTAGCAGCACTGCGCAATTCCTTAAAGGTAAAAAACATCTATACTAATTTTGCCAATAACCGAACTGTATCTGCCAGTCCTTTTTCATTTGGCTCTCTGGCGATATGATACTCCGGCAAACCATACTCTGCCAGCTTGCGAGCAGTTGTCCCTCCAATGGCAACCACCTGTTGACCAGGTTTTACATCGTAATTATCCATATAAGTATCAACATTCAAGGGACTTGTAAACACCAAATATTCACAAAAGGGTAAATTTATATTTGTTCTTTTTTCATTTTTGTAAACGACTAGATTTTTTATTTCAATATCATCTTTTAAAAGATGCTGGACCGATTGCAGGGAATCTTCCGCCCGCACAAACAAAACTTCTTTCCCTCTGGCCGGTTGTAAAAATCTTTCTGCCGTTTCTTCTGCATTCCCGCTTCCTGTAAAATGAACCTCAACGCCCTGCTTGCTCAACGCCTCCGCTGTCCCTGGCCCCATCGCTGCTGTTTTGACCGTATGAAAAAAAGACTTGACAGGCACCTGCTCTAAAAAATATTTCACGCCATTTTTACTATAAAAAAATACCCAGTCCGATTCGGGCAGGGCTTCAATTTTTACCTCGGAAATTTTTAACAGCGATTCATCGTGAATTTCAAATTGCTTAAATAACAAATGCCGAAACAGACTATCTGACTTTAAATTTCTACTTATAAAAATTTTTTCCATTTATAATAATCAATTGTGCTGTGGGGAATTTAATTTTTCAAAAGCGGCCTCTGCCAACTGGTGCGAAGTACTTTGCGAAAGACGAACCGTCTTCACCGGGGCATTCCAGGTTTCCGCCTTGGCAATCCACAAATGAAAATGTCCCAGCTGATCTTGCTCACAATAAGCACCAAGTGGCATTTGACAACCACCGTCTGCCAGTTGCAAGACCTTGCGCTCTACATTCGTTACTTTTGAAACATTAGAATTATGAATATTTTTTAATATTCTTCTAATTTCAATATCTTCCTCCCTGACCTGATAAGCTAAAACGCCCTGCGCCGGAGCTGGAACGAACTCTCGCGGATTTAATTTTACCACTTCAAAATCAGACAAATCGAGTTCCAGCCGACTCACTCCGGCAGCGGCAAGAAGAATCGCATCAAAATCCCCAGAGCGTAACTTATCCAATCTCGTAGGCACATTTCCTCGTATATCTTTTATCGAAATATCATTTCTAAAGGAAAGCATCTGAGCCTTGCGACGAGCAGAGGAAGTTCCAACCACAGCCTTATCGCATAATTTTAATATACGACTATTATCTACTTTATCCTTCCGAATAAACAACCAGTCTGAAGGATTCTCCCGATAAGACACAGCTGTAATCTTTAATCCTTCCGGCGATTGAGTCGGCAGGTCTTTCATAGAATGAACAGCCAGATCGATCGTTCCGGCCAGCAGCGCATCTTCGATCTCTTTAGTAAAAAAACCCTTTCCCTCAATTTTATCAAAACTGAGATGTTGAATTTTATCGCCCTTGGTTTTTATTATTTTCAACTCCGAGGTCACGCCACACTTTTTCAATTCCTCCTGCACGTAGTTGGCCTGCCACAACGCCAACCGACTTCCCCGTGTTCCGATAATCACTTGCCTGCTCAAATCCTGTAAATTGTTTTATTAATTATAAAATCTTTTCAAATTGCATTATTGCACCATTGCATTATTGTACCATTGTACCATTTACAAAGTCCCTCGTCTCTCCTGTTCTCTTTCAATGGCCTCAAACAAGGCTTTGAAATTTCCCTTGCCAAAAGACTGCGCTCCCTTGCGCTGGATTATTTCATAAAACACTGTAGGACGATCCTGAACCGGCTTGGTAAAAATCTGCAAGAGATACCCTTCGTCATCCCGATCCACTAATATATTTAATTTTTTCAAATCTTCAAGTTGTTCATCTATCTCCCCCACTCTGTCTAGTACATCATCATAATATTCATCCGGAACATATAAGAAATCTACACCGTTCTTCCTCAATTGAGAAACGGTAGAAATTATATCATCCGTAGCGATGGCGATGTGCTGCACGCCTGCCGTTTTATAAAAATCCAGATATTCTTCAATCTGAGATTTTTTCAATCCTTTGGCGGGTTCATTAATCGGAAATTTTATATATCCGTTTCCTGAAGATACGACCTTACTCATCAGTGCGGTGTACTTGGTGGAAATATCTTTATCATCAAAAGTAATCAGCAATTTGAAACCCATGACATCCTGGTAAAATTTCACCCATTTATTCATGCCACCCAGCTCCACATTTCCCACGCAGTGATCCACGTATTTCAACCCCACCGACTCAATCGGAAAGGGACTTTCCATGGGTTCAAAACCGGGCATAAAGGCTCCGTTGTAATTTTTTCTTTCCACAAACGTATGAATAGTTTCTCCATACGTTTTTATAGAAGCCCGCACGACTTCCCCGTGTGCATCCGAAATCACTTCCGGTTCTGCCGAAGATTCTGCCCCTCGCTCTATCGCCAATTTGTAGGAATGCCGGGCATCGTCCACCCAAAGCGCCATAACTTTCACTCCATCTCCGTGCATTTTGACATGCTTAGAAACGGGGTGATCATCGTGCAAGGCCGTCGTCAAAATCAGGCGGATTTTTCCTTGTTGCAAAACGTAAGAAGCTGTTTCCCGGCATCCGGTTTCGGGCCCTCGGTAAGCCACCAGGCGATACCCAAACGCCCGCTGATAATAATAAGCCGACTGCTTGGCATTACCGACATAAAACTCAATATAATCCGTCCCGTTAATGGGAAACAAATCAGTTTGGGTTCCTTTTTCTTTGGTTAGAACATCCATATAAAAATAATTTAAGTTGCAAATTTAAGAACTATTTATAAAGAATCTGTTGCATCAATTCAATATTTTCTGTCAAAATCCCGTCCGGAGATTTTTCGATAGCTCTTTCAATCCCGGTTCCGGTTACGGAAAACAAATACACCCACAAACCCGCCTGATGGGCTGCGGTAATTTGTTCTTCAGAAATATCATCATTAATATAAATGAGTCCCCGAAAATCATTTTGCAGGCAGGTTTCAATGGAGGATTCATTGACTTCCGTTTCGTAAAGCAAATTCAATTCCGGATAAAGTGATTTTAAGTATATTAAAAATTCTATTTCTCTGGATATAATCCAAAAATTTTCTGCTATCCCATTGTCTGTGACCAGGTGCCCGACGGCTTCAGCCATTTCAGATACAATCGGCACTTCCTGATTATCGCAGAAATTAATTCGTTTTATATCTAATATTATCTTATAATCTAGCTCTTTATATTTTTCAATAATAGAACTTAAATGCGTCAGTTTATAATCCCGTAGATTATTGCCGACATTCCTGTCAAAAGTGCAATTTTTTAGATCTTCCCAATTTTGAGAAGCAATACATCCACTGCAATTCGTCAATGACTCCAGGTAATTATCGTGATATAAAACAAGGAACCCATCAGCCGACATTTGGAGATCGATTTCCACACCATCTGCATTCAATCCAAGTAATGCCCGGTCAATGGAAGGTTCGCTATTGGAAGGCCATTCATTCCTGTCCCATAATATCCCGGAACCCGTATGACCAATAATTTCAATTTTATTATTATTTAAATTATTAATATTTTCTATTTCTATATTACAGGAAAATAAAAATAATAAAATGATTAAAATCTTATAATTCATAAATCAATCCCAAATAAAACAGATCATTTAATCCTCTCGTAACAAATCTTTCATTTAATCTATTATTATATAATCCTTCCCAATACATCCCTAATGCTATCGCGGATTTGATTTTTATTTTATTTAAAATTTTATAATCAAATCCATAACCTAATAATACTTCATATATATGATTATATTTCTGACAATCTCCGCTTGGACAAATGGACTTTGCCGTTGTCCAGTAATATCCCAACTCTGCAAATCCATTAAATTTTTTAATATTCTTAGTTGGATAATACAAAACAGAGGTTTCGCTTCCGAAAGTTCCGTTTATTGGATTCTCGGATTTATCTAATACGATTTTTGGAGATACTAAAATTTTAAATCGCTTACTCTTCCAACTAACACCAAGGGAACTCGTTATTCCCGGATAAGAATACCCAAGTGCACCTTCCAGTGCCCAGGCCGAAGAAGGAGGTTTTTCCTGTCCGGCAAGGACATTGCAACAAACAAAAAAATATACCAGAAAAATTATTCTGTTAACCAACTCTTATAGTAATCTTGATCCTCAATTTCGGCAGCTTGCTTTGTCATAAGCAATGGGTGGAAGGTATCTACCATCACCGCCAATTCATGTGTTTCCTTCGCGCCAATACTTTTCTCCACCGTACCCGGATGCGGCCCGTGCGGGATCCCTCCCGGATGCAGCGTGATCATTCCCTTCTCCACATGTTTGCGACTCATAAAATCGCCATCTACATAATACAGTACCTCATCCGAGTCAATATTACTGTGGTTATAAGGCGCAGGAATGGAAAGCGGATGATAATCAAACAAACGCGGGACAAAAGAACATATAACAAAATTTCTTGCAGAAAAAGTCTGGTGGACCGGCGGTGGCTGATGCACCCGTCCGGTTATGGGTTCAAAATTATGGATAGAAAAAGCATAAGGATAAACATAACCATCCCACCCCACGACATCAAACGGATGGCCCAGATAGTGATATGGATAAATTACATCTTTCTTTTTAATATACATCAAATGCTCGTTATTATCATCGTGCGTTTCCAGTATTTCCGGTTTGCGAATATCTCTTTCACAAAAAGGGGAATGCTCAAGCAATTGACCGAAATTATTTCGGTAACGCTTGGGTGTAATAATCGGGCTAAAGGATTCTACAATAAATAAGCGATTATCTTCTCCATCAAAATGCAACTGATAAATCGTTCCTCTTGGAATGACGAGATAATCCCCGTATTCAAATCTCAAATTTCCATATATTGATTTTAGCGTTCCAGTTCCCTGATGCACAAAAATTACTTCATCGGCATCCGCATTTTTAAAAAAGTAATCCGTCATACTTTTTTTAGGGGCAGATAAAATAATATTGCAATCGCTATTCACCAAAACCGGAACCCGGCTTTTTAAATAATCCTCATCTGGCGCAACGCCAAATCCTTTCAGAGAGCGATGCTTGAGTTGCCGGTCGTGGATGGTTTCCGGTTTGACAGAATACGGCTCGCCTACCTGAACAATTTTTGTAGGAGCGTTATAATGATATAAGATAGAATACATATTTGAAAAACCTTCCGTTGAAAACAACTGTTCGTGGAAGAGTTCTCCGTTTTCCTTTCGGAATTGGGTATGCCGCTTCTGCGGGATTTTACCTAAAGTATAATAATGCATTTTGTTATATTTTTAAAAATATAATTAAAAATTCTTATCCTCCAAAGATAAACAATCCTGAGGATCAGAATGGTAAAACACTTATTTTTTTAGGAAAGTAAGGACAGAAATTGCCTTAAAAAAATTGACACCTAAAATTCCCCACCTTCAAAATCCGCCAGATTTTGAATGCTTTTAATGATTAGGTCGAGGTCGGTTGGATAATCCACGTATTTCAATTTGCGATCGTCCAGTCCCCAAATGCTAACGGTAACGACTTTGTAGCGAGAGCCGTATTTGACGGAAAGTCTTAATGGAATGGGTGTAGGTTTGGTACTTTTTCGGTTTTTACAAAGGATGGTTTCACAATCGTACAATCGTTTGTATTCAAAAAAGTTTTTAGAAATAATAAAACTGGCAAGTTGTTCTAATTCCTCACGTGTGATATTTTTCTTTGATTTCTGCAGACCAGTCGTCAAACTTTCGTATTCTTTTATAACACGTCCATTATTTTTTACCAGGATATAATCTTTTAAAACCGGATCAACTCCACCAAAATAACCACCCCCTACCAGGGCAATTTCTATAAAGACTGGTTCTTCTTTTTTCTCTTTGGGTTCCCATTTTTTCTTGGGTCTTTTTTCCTTTCTGCGAGGGCCATCCTGGCTTTTTCCTCCTTCGGCAAGGGCTTCGATATCAGGAGAAGGCAATACATTTGGACGTCGTTTGAAAGGTGCTTTTTTATCATCCACTTTTACAAAATGGTATTGGTATGTGGCTCCGTTGGAAGGCAGAACAAATTCAAGGACAAGGGTTTCCTCCGTAAATTCAGCTATCTTCCACCATTTTACATTTCTAAAATCGTAAAATATTTCATTTTTATCTTTATTTAGCGACCAGCTCCCAGTTTGATTTTCGCCATTTAAATATTGCTCGTAAGTAAAATCGTATTTAAGATATAAAAAATACTCATACGTTTGATCCGCCTGGTGGATTCGGGTATCTGTTTCGGCGTGTGTGACATAGGTGTACATCCATTTGGTCTCGATGAGTTTATTTTCATTGACAGGTGGGTAAGCAAATCCTTCACCCGGCTGAGCAAAAGCCCAAGGGAGGAAAGCTGCATTGAGTAGGAAGGTTAGAAAAATTAATTTGAAATCTCTCATCAAAATGGAATTTCAGTCACCGGATTGCTTATGGCATCCCCGGGGAATTATCATTAGCTTTTTATTCGGTGACAGGGGTTTATACATAAATTTACGAAAAACTGTAATATTTTAGACACATTTGTCTTATTATCTTCGCAAATTCCTGTTGCTTACTGCAAACACCAATCCAAAAACATTTGGTTAATAGATTTTAACACAGACTTAATTGTCTTTAAATTTGTCTGCACCTGAGTTAATAGATTGTATAAAAGGTTTATTTATAAAATAAAAAGCAAGAGATGACAAGCGCAGGTTGTACCTGCGCTTGTCTGGCTAATTTATTTTTCACATCTGTTCCTGCAATCTAATTATTTTATCGCTGACCAAATCGATAACCTAATGTGATTAGGAAGTTTTGTATGGTTTGGGTGTTTATCACCAGCGGCCAGTCACTTTCCGGCCGGGAAACCAGTGTAAATGGATAATATTCTTCCGACTGACGAGACAAAACATATCCTGCATCAATAAAAATTCTTTTATGCCGCCAACCCAGCCCAAAGCTGTAATTGTGATTGGACGCTCCTCCCTCCAGATAAGGATTGCCATATAAAGCATATCCTCCTCTTATTCTAAAATCTTTTAAAGCATATTCTGCACCCAAACGAATATTCAAGGTATTTTTAAAGGTATTTTCTATAGAAGTGTTTAATTCTGTTTGATAGCCTTCCAGTTCAGGGGTGGTTTCTGTATCGAAGGTAAATTGACTAAAAGTATAATCCAGAAACTCCACATCCAGACTTACAAACCCTCTTTTTGGTATTATTGTGGTGAAACTCCAATTGGCTTTCCAGGGAGTTCGAAGGGAATACTCAAAAACGGATTCCTCGGTTTCCGCTCCAACGGTTCCCTGAAGTTCGGTATTTGTATCCAGCAGGTTTTGAAAGTTATCCGTCATTCCATAAGAAGTAGGCGTATGCAAACTCAAACCCGTTCTGAACATTCGGTTAATTCGGTATATAGCTCCTACCTTCAGGTTGACTCCTGTTCCATCCGTTCTAAAACGTTCCTCAAAGAGCATATTATTAAAAACGGGAATTTCATCATCAGGATCGGTTTCTTCGTAAACTTTTTGTTCCCGATATTCCGATAGAATAAATCCAACTGTAGCACCAATATATAATTTATCTTTATAATTCCCGGCCATTCCAAACAACAATTCATCCATTTCACCTGAGCTGTTAAACGATTGTTTTTTCTGAACGGGTTGATCCAATTCCGGATAGAAATCGTATTGAGTCGGGTCTTGAAAATTCTGAGTGATCAAACCAGTTTGCTCTGCAAGTCCCTCGTAAAAAGGATTCAAATTTTGAGGGTCAAATCCAATGGCAAATTCTGTAAATCGATGGCTGATAGAATTGGGAGATTTCCCTTCAAACTCGTATTCTTTTTTAAAATTGGCCAAACGGTTATAACCAATCCCAATATTGACACTTCTCCATTTGGAAAATTCATCATCTGCAGGCATAGCAAACACAACACCCAAATTATTGAAATGAACTCTGGAACTGGTATTTGAAAAAGAATTATTAGAAAAATCAGATTCTACCCCGTTTAGAAAAAGCGAAGGCGTAAGCGATAGTTCTGAACTACGGTACACTCCCATGCCCGCCGGATTAATACTTATTGATAAAAATTCTCCACCCAAAGAGCCAAACGCACCACCAGTAGCCACTCCTCTGGCCGTTCCGCCATATTTTGTAAATGAATATCTGTACGCATCCTCAATGGTCTGGCTAACCAAAGTCAATGGAAGCAGCCAAAAGATTATAATCCACCATTTATTCATAGCTAGTTACATTTTAAAATTGTCCTCAAGTTAATTCATGGAGGCCTAAAACAAAAATGGGCAGGAAAAACTTCCTGCCCATTCTTAAATTTATTCCAATAATATTACCATTTTCTTCCTTTTGATGTAGATTTTCTGCTGGAAGATCCTTTGTAACTTTTGCTGCTTCCTGAAGATCGACTACTTGATTTGTAGGACTTTCTGGAAGGAGAACTTTTATAACTTCTCGAAGAACCTGACCTTGAACTTCCTTTATAACTTCTGGAAGACTTAGGCTTTGTGTATGTTCCTCTTGAAGAAGACTTAGGCTTCGTATAAGTACTTCCTCTGGAAGA
>JAHDCK010000016.1:0-8208 GCA_020629915.1 Saprospiraceae bacterium | reverse complement strand
GAAGAAGATTTTGGCTTCGTATAAGTACTTCCTGACTTATAAGTTCCGGAAGACTTAGAAGGCGTACGAGTTGTACCATAAGCTGGCTTGGAAGGCTTGGTTACACCTGTTCTCGTAGTCTCCGTTCTTGGAGATTTTTGAGTTGCTGTAGGTTTTACATTTACCTTTCCTCCACCAATTACAGTTGGTGTACGGCTGTTGTTATTGGTATTATTTCCTCCACCAATAACCGTTCCTCCAGGTCTGTTTCCACTTCGTGGATTTACAATCGTTGTATTATTATTGTTATTAATAGTTACAACACCATAATCACTTGGGCAATAGTAGTTATTTGCTCCGTAACCACCATAAGCACCGTAACCGTAACCATAGTAGTTGGAAACATTCCATGGACGATTCCAGGAATTCCCCCAAGCGGGTCCCCAGGGATTATATCCATATCCCCAAGGGTTTGGATTATAAACAACTACACTTCTGTAAGGTCTCCAGGGGCGATACCAACGACCTCTTCGGTTATACGGATTATTTGAAGCATAAATTGTGAAATTAGGTGCAAACGGATCGTAGAATGAATCGTAGTAATACCGATCAACGTAAACGGTACTATAATATCCAAATCCGGAATAAGGACGATTGAAACGTCTGATTCTGGAAGAATACTCGTACTCGTAGAAATCTTCATCGTACTCGCTCTCATCAGACTCATCATAATCCGCTTCTTCGGAATCATAATAAGTAGTCTCCTCTTCAAATTGAGAGTCACTTGGGTCATAATAAATGTCATCGTACTGAGCAAACAAGTTTCCGGAACCGAAAACGAACAAAGCTAAAAGGCACGAAACAACGGTTAACTTTTTCATAGATTTTAAGAATTTAAGTGTTTTTAATTATTTGACTCTGTCAAACAGTAAAAGTTACAACTTTTACTATTTTTGCTCCCAATTAGATTTCGTCAAATCACATACCAAATATACAAAAAAAGAAATAATGGCAAAAGAGATCACACCTCGGGAAGAGGATTATAGTCAATGGTACATAGATATTGTTAAAAAAGCCAACCTTGCTCAAAACTCAAAAGTAAGGGGTTGCATGGTCATAAAGCCGTATGGTTTTGCGGTCTGGGAAAATATGCAAAAAGAGCTGGATCGGATGTTTAAGGAAACCGGTCATCAAAATGCTTATTTCCCTATTTTCATCCCAAAAAGTTTTTTAAGTAAAGAAGCCGCACACGTTGAAGGTTTTGCTCAGGAATGTGCGGTCGTTACGCATTACCGCTTGAAAAATGATCCGAATGGAACGGGCGTGATTGTCGACCCGGCAGCAAAACTAGGATCAATTCCTACCGGGATTTGCCGCTTTTAATCAACCAGTGGGCGAACGTTGTACGGTGGGAAATGCGAACCCGTTTGTTCCTTCGGACAGCGGAATTCTTATGGCAGGAAGGGCATACCGCCCATGCGACCAAAGAGGAGGCCATTGCGGAAACCGAGCAAATGATTGATGTTTACGCCACATTTGTGGAGGAATTTATGGCGGTTCCGGTTATAAAAGGATTAAAAACGCCTAACGAGCGATTTGCCGGGGCGGATGAAACCTACACCATAGAGGCCCTGATGCAGGACGGGAAAGCCTTACAGTCAGGGACTTCCCACTTCCTCGGTCAAAATTTTGCGAAAGCTTTTGATGTAAAATTTCTGGATGAAAATAATAAATCACAGTACGTTTGGGCCACTTCCTGGGGTGTTTCCACGCGCCTGATGGGGGCTTTGATTATGGCTCATTCGGATGATGAAGGGCTTGTTTTGCCGCCAAAACTCGCTCCTAATCAGGTAGTTATCATTCCAATTCCAAAACCCAATGAGGAAATTGATGAGGTCGCTAATCGCCTGATGGAAGCTTTGCGCGCCAAAGGAATTACTGTAAAATACGACAATGATCCCAAGCGTCGCCCAGGCTTTAAATTTGCAGAACACGAGATGCACGGCGTTCCGGTTCGGCTCGGTATCGGGAAGCGGGATTTGGAAAAAGGTGTGGTCGAAGTGGCCCGCAGAGATACAAAAGAAAAGAGCAGTCAACCGCTGGAAACCATCCCGGATTATGTCGAAAATTTATTAGTTGAAATACAGGAAAACCTCTACAACAAAGCCAAAGCTTATCAGCAATCTCACATCACTGAAGTGGATAATTTTGATGATTTTAAATCAGTTTTGGATGAAAAAGGCGGGTTTATTTCTGCTCATTGGGATGGAACGACTGAAACGGAATTGAAGATAAAAGAACTGACAAAAGCGACTATCCGATGCATACCACTCAACAATAAAAAAGAGGCCGGAAAATGTGTTTTTACTGGTAAGGATTCGGAGCAGAGAGTTTTGTTTGCGAAGGCGTATTAGACCTGTTTTAGTCAAAATTTTAATACAGGTTAAAGTATTGTTAAAGTTTTTTTAGGGTGTAATTTCATTCTAATTTGAACTAAATCTGTAAAAATTTTAACAAAAAATTAAAAGGGAGCATTGTTCTTACCTTTTGTTTTGAGAATCAAAATCTTCTGTTTTTTGAAATAATTCCTGCTTGTACTGGTATCATTTGGACACCTGACTAAAACTCAGGTTCAAAATTCGGCTCCGGGTCATAAGAAAAATCGAGTCAATTAATCACTTTGCACCAAAAATAAAAAAGCCAACCCGAAAATCGGGTTGGCTTTTTTAATCGCTTAGCAAATGGATTATCTTCTACCCCATCCGCCGCCACCACCGCCGCCACCGCGACGATTGTAGCCACCACCACCGCCACCGCGGTTGTCGTCTCTGGGGCGTGCTTTTTTCACTACGATAGTACGTCCATCAAGTTCAGCGTCATTGAGGGCATTAATTGCTGCGTATCCCTCGTCCTCGTTAGGCATCTCAACGAAGCCATAACCTTTGGACCGACCTTCAAACTTGTCCATAATAATTTTAACAGAATCAACGGTTCCGAATTCTTCGAAAGCACTTCTGAGAGTATCTTCCTGAGTTGAGAAAGATAGCTTTGCTACGAAAATGTTCATAAAAAACAAATTAAAAAAATAAAAAAATAAGAGAAAAAACAGGAGGCAAATCTAAACTGGTAAAATTAAAACTGGTGGACTTCAACAACTGAAAGGCGTTCATAAAAAACAAATACAGCAAAAAACACCAACAAAATAATAACTCAAGAATAATATGCTTCTATATAATCTCTGAAATTGACGCTACAAAGTTATATGTTTTATTAGAGAAAGTCTATTGGTTTTAAAAAAAATTAAAAATTTTTATATAAAAAGGGCTGTTCGAGAGTCAATTTACCCGTTTTATCCGAATAATATTCCCTATTTTCGCCGCTGTAAAGCACCTGAAATGAAATTTGATGATCTGGATTTGGACGGACAGTTGCTCGATGCCATATATTATATGGGATTTCGGGATGCCACCCCGATCCAGGAACAAGCCATTCCGATTATCCTGTCTGGGAAAGATCTTATCGGTTGCGCCCAAACGGGTACGGGTAAAACGGCGGCGTTCCTTCTTCCTGTTTTGGACTCCTTATTATATAATGAGTCAAAAAATGTAAAAGCACTTATTATTGTACCTACCCGTGAGCTGGCTTTGCAAATTGATCAGCAGGTGGAAGGGATTTCCTATGGAACGGGGTTGACTTCGCTCGCCTTGTACGGTGGCGGGGATGGAATTGATTGGGCGACACAGAAAGAAGCACTAACTAAAGGTGTGGATTTAGTCATCGCTACTCCGGGTAAACTCATTTCTCATCTTAATCTGGGTTATGTAAATTTTAAAGATATAACACACCTCGTGATGGATGAGGCAGACCGGATGCTTGATATTGGGTTTCACGATGACATCATGAAAATCCTCTCCTACTTGCCGGATAAAAGACAGAATTTGATGTTTAGCGCGACCATGCCGCCTAAAATTAAAAAATTTGCGAAGGAGATTTTGAATGAACCCGAAGAAATAAGTATTGCGATTTCCAAGCCGGCGGAAGGCGTTTTGCAAGCGGCCTATTTGGTATACGATGATCAAAAAACAGATTTGATTAATCATCTTTTATCCGATAAAAACAAATATAAAAGTATAATTATATTTAGTAGTACAAAACGAAACGTTTCAGAAATTGTTCGTTCGTTGAGAAGAACCGGATATAAGGTGAAGGGGATTTCTTCTAATTTAGAACAAGAGGAACGGGAGTCTATCCTGAGTGAATTTAAGGCCCGACAGTTTCAAATTTTGGTTGGAACGGATGTGATAAGCCGGGGGATTGATATAAAAGATATAAATTTAGTTATTAATTATAGTGTCCCCAAAGATGCGGAGGATTACGTACATCGCATCGGGCGAACGGCTCGTGCAGATACGACTGGAGTTGCCCTGACTTTGGTGAATCCGCCGGAGATGAAATACCTCGCCCGAATTGAAGAATTAATTGAAAAAGAAATATTTAAAATGAATCCTCCTGAGGAATTAGGGCCAGGACCAAAGTGGAAAGTTTCTAAGGGCGGTGGAAAAAACCGAAGGAAAAAACCGTTTAACAAAAGAAGACGGAGGTAAATTTTACAGATGCTTTTTTATTTTATCTATTCCCAATTCTCTCAATAATTGTATATTTCTTTCCGGGATTTCTTCCGGGTTGGGGATGTTTTGCAAGGCATCTGCCACTTCTTCTATTCTCAAAAAATGAATCATTGGATAAGGCGAGCGATTGGAATAATTGGCCGGATCATCAAGGTCGGTTTGGGCAAATTGGTATTGCGGGTGGAAACTGGCGAGTTGGATAGATTCGTTAAAGTTTTGTTCCTCCAAAAGATACTCACAAAGTTCAAATAATTCTAAATACATTCTAAAATCTTGAAAACCTTGCGGGAAAATCAAAAACAGGTTAGACAATTTTTCTTTGGGTTGGCTTAGAAAAAAGTCTGCTACCTGATGAAATTCCATCAGTGCATTTTCCTTACTTGTAGCATTTGAAATTTTATATTCAATTTTATTATCCCGAAATGGTTTGGCAGCAAAGGGACAAAGGTTGAGCTGGATGACAAAGGAATCAATCCAGGATTTGGTTTTGTCAATAATATTTTTTCTTTCGTTTTTCACGGATAAATTAAATGAAAAAAGCCCCGCGATATGCAGAGCTTTTTGATATATTTTTACTCATTTCCTTGTCTTTGTAAAATCATATTCCATAACTTTTCATACGGAATAACTTCCAGTTCGGCAATCAAACCCCGATATTTAAATTCGGTTTCCACCAGGCGGTTATAGTATTTTTCGGCATTGCTGATTTGATCCACGGAATAATCTGCCTTAACGAGTTGTTGTAACAACCGAATGAACTGAATGGCCCGGAAGTATTCTTCCTTTTTCAATTGTCGATTCGCATAACTTTTGAGTCGATCCACCCGTTCTGCCACGGCATTGTAACTTTTCTTTTCTAATAAGAATAAAATCTGAGCGATAACCAGTAGAACCGTAAAAATCCTTTGATCCTTTGGAAATAAAATGGGATCGTTCAAAAACCGGGACAGGCGGAATACTTTCCTGCGTTGAGCTTTCAGCACAGGATTGATGGTGCTTTGACTTTCTATGATATAGTTCAAATAAACATCATAGATGCGCCATTTTTCTCTAACCTTACCTGTGAGTTTTTTAAATTTATTATTGGCAGATGCTTTATTATATATCGCAATGGCATTAATATGATTTTCTGTATGCATTGCAAGGAGTAAATAATATTCCATAAATGTAAACCAGGTATCACTTCCCTCCGGGAATGAAGCCAGGCATTTCTCTGCATTAATTTTACCATTTTTATAATCCCGAAGATGAAGATAGGCCGTCATTTTCTTCAATTGGAAGGTTGCCAGCATTTCATCCCTGTAGTATCTTGGGTTTTCTTCTATATATTTTTCAGCTTTAGTACAAACCTCCAGCATACTGTCAAAATCATTGAGCATTTCATAGCGATAAGCCCATACCATATACATATTATAAATAACTATAGGAGAATCATATATCTCAGATAGGCCGACCAAGGCATCACAATAAGTGTCGATTTTTTCACGGAGGTTAAAATTCTTTGATGGAGGTTTATGATAATTCATGACCACACGCTGGTACAATTCTTCCGAGCGTATTTCTGCATCCAATACATTTTGGAATTGTTTGCTGTATTGATCATAGACTTCGTAATCTTTTTCTGCTCCTTGTTCGGAAGCATATTTTCTTAGAATACGGGAGCAGTTGACAATTACATCTGCAAATTTAAATTTTAGCGCAGTTGTTAAAATATGTTTTGCCAGAGACGCAGCCGTATGCGGTGCATTGTTGGAAAGAAGGATTTTTACGAGCGTCCAATCTTTATTGCAGGAATAATAAGCGCGATCATAATTAGATGTAGAAGGTAAATTGACATCGAGAAAGAAAAGCGTATTGAGCAATCTTTTTCTAAAACGAGACTTTAACTGACGGTACTTATCATCTGTTGGGCTACAACCATAAAGGAAGGAAGCCGCATCTCTGTCATTCTTAAACTTCCCTGCCATGAGGGCCTCATAAAATTCGTTGAACTTACTGTTCTTGTGTTTTAAAGAATGATCATCAAAAATCTCGATTTTTTTGACCTTCTTTTTAGTAACAATTTTTGATATCTCGATTAAGTTTTTCATGCGCTGTATGTTTACGTAAAGTTACTTATTTTTAATTGGGTTTTGCAAAAAATTAAGTCACATTTTTAGGGGCTATTTTTATAATTTTAGAAATTTTACAGAAATGCCCTTTTATTTTTAATTAGTCTAAAGAAAATCAAGCTTCATAATACTACCCATAAATGGCTAATAATCAATATTTTATACAAAATCACATTCATTTTCTCCCTTAAGCGACCTAAAATCAATAATCTCTCTTCCAATTTGGGAAATATCCGGTTTTTGTAATTTAAACAAAACCACAGTAACAAAATAGCAAGCAACAAATAGCGTTGTACCAGTAAATCCCAATTTATGTTTACTCCTATTTCATAAAAAGGTTACATAAAAAACCTCAAATTCGTTGTCACGTATGAGATAGATAGACATTATAGGCGAATTTTAAAGTAGAAATACTAAAAGTAGATTTGGCGAGCAGCTCTGAAGGTATTGGCGTGTGCTTCAATAATTGAGGCAATTCTAGGAGAATAGCCGCCCCCCATACTTACAGCCACGGGAATTGAACGGTTTTTGCATTCCAGAAAAACGAACTTATCGCGTTCCTGGCATCCTTCAATCGAAAGGCTAAGTCTGCCCAGTTTATCTGTTTGAAGCACATCTACCCCGGAGAGGTAAAGCACGAGTTCCGGTTTGAAAGCATCCAAGAGGCCTGGTAGTGTATTTTTTAAAATATGCAAGTATTCCTGATCATTGGTGTGATCCGGCAGACCGATATCGAGATCTGATTTCTCTTTAGGCGATGGATAATTTTTAGCGCCGTGCATGCTAAAAGTAAACACCCGAGGCTCCTTCTCGAAAATTTTGGCAGTGCCGTTTCCCTGGTGCACATCCAAATCCACTATCATTATTTTTTGATATTCATTTTGTTCTAATAAATAATTAGCGACGATTGCAAAATCATTTAATAAACAAAACCCTTCTCCGCTATTGCGATAAGCATGATGCGTTCCCCCGGCAACATTCAAGGCCACACCAAACTCAGCAGCATACCGAACACACTGTAAAGTCCCTCCGACGATATGTCTTCCCCGCTCTACTAACTCTGGCCGAAGTGGAAAGCCAATTTTCCGAATGGCTTTTGGGGGTAAAGTTTGATTTTTTAATTGTTGCCAGTAATCATTAGTATGTGTTTGTAAAATGATGGATTCAGCGACAGGTCGTGGAGCAAAGAGGTTTGCTTTAGTGATGGTTCCCTCGTAAAGTAATTGCTCTGGAAGCAATTCATACTTTATCATAGGAAACCGATGGCCCTCCGGCAGTTCATATTTATATATAGGAGAAAAAGCGATTTTCAACATAGTTCCGGGGAAATTACAACAGAGGAACTAAAAAAGCAGCATTTTGGTTTAAAATTTGGTTTTTTAAATGCTTTGCAGAATTAGAAGTATTGTTTACTTTTGCGACGCTTCCTAAAGCACGGGGCCTTAGCTCAGTTGGCTAGAGCGTTTGACTGGCAGTCAAAAGGTCAGGGG
>JAHDCK010000397.1 GCA_020629915.1 Saprospiraceae bacterium | reverse complement strand
CAAAATTCTTTTTCCATAACAGTTCTCCTTCTTGGTTTATTTTTAAAATCCAATCGACAAAACATTTGATTTTAATTATATTTTAAAATAAAATTTTAAAATTCAAATTAAAATTAAAAATATACATGGATAGACGATTTGGAAGGCAGAAGAAACACAAATGCAGGGAACACATTCGCTAAGCACAGGAACAGAAAACTGGACTCCGGGCATTTATTTCCTTCAAATGATTTTTGATGGAACAGCTACTGAGAGCTTTAAAATTGTAAAGAGGTAAATATTAATAATTTAGTCAGGTTGTGATTTTGAATTACAACCTGACTCTTTTATTCTTCCTCTATCCAAGCACTAGATTTATTAATATACTTTTTATTTCGCAGGCACTTCATCGCCTTGGTCAATCCATCCAGCGTCAACCCAAACATTCTATCTCCGGTAAACTCCCGCAACATTTTTGTAGACTGATAAAAATCCCAGGTGTAATCCGGATTGGGGTTGAGCCAAACCAGGGAAGGAAATTGTTCCTTTAATCGCCGCAGCCAAACGATCCCTGCCTCATCATTGTGATGCTCGACACTGCCACCTTTGTAGAAAATTTCGTAGGGCGACATGGCCGCATCTCCCACAAATATTAATTTATAATCCTTATTATATTTATGAATAAGTTCTAATGTAGGAATGCGCTCACTCCATCTTCTGTGGTTATCTTTCCACACGGATTCGTACACACAGTTATGAAAATAATAATATTCTAAATGTTTAAATTCATGCCGGGCGGCGGAGAACAACTGCTCGCAAGTGCGAATGTGCCCATCCATCGATCCGCCGATGTCCATGAGCAATAATACTTTGACCCGGTTCTGCTTGGAAGGTACCATTGCAATATCCAGCATCCCGGCATTTTCTGAGGTGCGCTTGATCGTATCGTCGATATCCAGTTCCGTTGGAATGCCTTCGCGGGTAAAATGGCGGAGGCGTTTGAGGGCGAGTTTTATATTTCGGGTATTGAGTTCAATCTTGTCCGAGAGGTTTTGAAATTCGCGTTTGTCCCAAACTTTGATGGCACTCCGGTTACCACTCCCCTTTTGTCCGATACGAAATCCTTCGGGGTTATACCCGTAAGCTCCAAAGGGAGAAGTCCCGCCCGTACCGATCCACTTGTTGCCGCCGTTGTGCGCTTCGCGTTGTTCTTCCAGCAATTCCCGGAAGCGTTCCATCAGGGCATCGAAGCCACCGAGTTTTTCGATGGCTGCTTTTTCTTCCTCACTGAGTTGATCCATCAATACTTTGCGGAGCCAATCCTCCGGGATCTTACTTGTAAAAAAATCGTCTGGGATTTCTTCCAGTCCCTGAAAGTAGTAACCGAATATTTTATCAAAGGCATCGAGATGTCCTTCGTGTTTTACCAATACAGATCGACTTAGTGCGTAAAAATCATCTATATGATATTCCACAATTTCTTTTTTCAGGGCTTCCATCAGGGTCAGGTATTCCTGGATGCTGACGGGAAGGCCGGCTTTTTTTAAGGTGTAGAAGAAGTTTAGAAACATATTTTTTTCAAGTTCAAGTATCAAGTTCAAAACAGGGCGCGGGGAAAGTGCAAGTTCAAGTTAAAATTATTTTTTATAAAAAAATAATCACACCTTGCTCGTCTTTGATCTTGCACTTGATACTTGCACTTAAATACTACTCCACCCGCACCACCGGATAACGATTATGCGTCCACTCATAATACGGTGATCTTTTATATATAAAATCTAGTTGCGCCCGATCGTTTTCTGCAAACGCCTTATCCGTCTTTTTCTTTTCTTCAAAGTCAGCTCGGAGCTTGGGATCATTTTTTAGCAATTCAAGAGCTGTTTCTTCAAACACATAGGAAGAAAAATATTCTTTTTGTTGCAATATAGCATCAAAAAAATTCCAGGCAAAATAAGAATCCGGTGCCTGAGGTTCCAGCGTTTCTATAATAAAACGATTGGAAGGTTGGTTGGCTTTTATTACAAAATCACCGCCCCGCAAATGAACTTCCTCCTTGCGATATTCCACCTCCGTACCCGTGTGCAGGTAATGTCCTTCATAGGGATTTTTTGGAGAATTGGTTTTTTTAATATAATAAACACCTGCATTAATTGTCGTGTCTTTTTGCAAAGGTTGCATTTCAATCTGATTTAGCTGCAACCGTTCAAGGACTTCTCGCCAGGCTTGCGGTACGATGTATGCTTTAGGGCGTTTTACTTTTTGAGTTGTTTTATAAGTATTATAAAAAGGAATATTTTTAGTATATTTTTTATTTTTATCATAAAATAAACGTTCCTTTCCAGTCACCGCACTTGTTTTATAATCCGGTTCATAACCGTGAAATAAAACAGAATCCACAGCTGAGTCGTCTAGCTTCCAATTGATTTCAAAAGAATCCTGTGTGGCGACAATTTCATCCGTTTGCTTTTTGATTTCTATAATTTTATTATAATTTTTATTACAATACTGAATCATTCCATCCATTAAATGATAAGTGGACTGCACCCGATCCCCGTAGGGTTTGAGCATGTGCGCTTCGGGAATAAATCCAATCACATTAAATAAAGTCGTATATCCGGAAGAATAACGCGGCAAATCCAGAAAACCTCTGATCCCTTTATCCGGCGTGCTACTCGCATACACATAGGGAGACATCGGATATTTTTTATCTTCCATATAACTATAAAGTGCAGGCTCTAATTCACTTGTCAAGTATTGTGATAAATTCGTATGTAATTTATCTTTTTGCGTAGAAATCAGGGTCATGACGTGTTGGTAATCTGCTCCATTAGTCGTGTGGTTATCCATAAAAATATGCGGTTGCCACTCCCGGAAAATTTGGGTAAACACCTTTGCATTCCTGGAATCGCATTTGACAAAATCCCGATTGAGATCCAGATTCCTGGCATTCCCCCGGAAGCCATGCTCGTGCGGCCCATCCTGATTTGCCCGGCTGAATCCGCCTCTATTCAACCCGCCTCCGATATTATAAAAAGGAATTATTATTATAATAATATTATCTAAATGTGTTTGAAGAGAATCATTCCTGAGATAATCTCTGGTCAGCATCATGGATGCATCCACGCCGCAAGGTTCGCCGGGATGAATGGCATTATTGACCATTAGGATCGTCTTGTTGGCTTCCTGTGCACGCTCCGGGTCAAAAATTCCATCCTTGGAAAGTACGGCGAGGTGAAGCGGTTCGCCGATGTCCGTTTGGCCGTATTCGAGGACGCGAAGCTGTCGATGATGCATGGCGAGGTCCTTGTAGTAAGCAATAGCTTCTGTATAGGTTGCTGTCGTATTTTTCTCAGGATCTTTTTCAAAGGGCGTTTGCCAGTCCGTTTTATCCGAGGTTGTTTGTTGGTTAGAATTGAAACAAGCTGTAAAGCCAAGGAGCATAAAAAAGGAAAGGACTTTTGTGTAGTTTAGCTTTTTCATAATTTTGTTTTTTAAGGCAACCCTTTATTTTAAAATCAACACTTTAATAAGCTGTAATTTACCGCAAGTTTCAAGAATTTCAATAGAATGATGATAAAACACCTATGGATTGTCCTGCTGTTTCCCCTCCTGGCTTTTACAGGCGATTGGATCACTTACGAATCCCTGGAAGGGCGATTCAGTATTTCCACGCCGCATCATTTTATGGAAAAAACCCTAAAATCAGAAACAGCGATAGGTACATTAGAAACCTATTACTTTGTGTACCAGCCGGAAGGACAAATTGATGCAGAAGGTAATATGTTATACACGCTATCCTACGTAGATTATCCCGAAAACAGCATTCATTCCGATTCTACCGAGCTACTGGATGATTTTTTTAAAACAACCATTGAGACTTCAATTAAGAGTGTGAAAGGAGAACTCCGATATGATACGCCGGAAAAAATCAAGGGATTTCCGGGTTGGCTCTGGCGGGTAGATGTAGCAGACAAGGCCGTCATCAAAACCAAAACCTATCTGATTAACAACCGTTTATACACCCTTCAAGTAGTGACAATAGCAGAAAACAGCCTCAATAAATCGGTCGATCGTTTTATGGAATCCTTCCGCTTGTTGCAATAAAATTTAGTGGGTGGAACTTTACAGCGCAGTGTAGAGTTTATGAGGTATAAATTTTAAAATAAAATGCTGGAAAAATGTTTTAGAATTTCATTTTTCAGCCTATATTTGCCTTGCTTTTTGAAAAAGGGCTGAACGCAGTCATCGATTCAATTTAAATGGCCCATTCGTCTAGTGGTTAGGACGCAAGGTTTTCATCCTTGAAACAGGGGTT
>JAHDCK010000396.1 GCA_020629915.1 Saprospiraceae bacterium | reverse complement strand
TAATTTATGAATGTAGATTTCATTTATTTTTACTTTTTCTTGATAAAAAGTAACATGACTGAACGATCCCGAAGGGTGAAAGTCCCAAAAGACTTTCAAGTGAAGGAACCACGAAGTGGGTGGGTGAGCTGTTGGCGGAGCGTTAAGAAATCAATAAAGCCTTGACTTTTGCTTCTTTGTGTCAAGACAAAGAAGAAAAAAGAATATTTATTGCTAGAATGTTTAAGCGGAAAGCATTAGATGCTATTTGACAATGCTTCTTATTCCAAATAAATCTTATCAATCTTCAACTGAAAAGACTCCGCTTTATAATTCGCAATCAAAAACCCCAACTGCCCCAAAATTCGTCCATCATAATTATCCCCCTCCAATCGCTGCCCTCTCCAGGAAGGATACAACTCCTCCATTTTAATTTCAATGGTTTGCCAATCTCCCGTAGTATCAAAATATTTCACATACGTCGCCCGGTCAAACATTCGTTTCTTCACTCTGAACTGATATCGCTTTCCATCTCCTTTTAAACGGATGACAAACCTGGAATAATCCTTAATATACATTTTGGGTGCATTATACCGAATAGAACAAAACCCACCATTATTTTCCAAAGAGACGCTGCCCGTAAAATTACCATGTCCCGCACGGTCAATAAAAAACTGACTGTCCGATATGCCGCCCATCACTACATCATCCACCACCCGCCAATCTTCCAGAGTGCTTTGTGTGTTAAAATCAACAATCATAGAACTTGATATTGAAAAAATCAACCCGATAAAAAAGAAAAGTTTCATACTTGTGGAACAGGAAATCTCAAAAATGGTTGTTCTTTTTCCTTTCAGAGGCAATTTTTACCAAAAAAAAGCGGTTAAATCCCTGTTTTTATAACTTACTCTCAACCAAACACATTAGAATTTTACATTTTTCAAAAAAACCCCTACTTTGCACATTGTAAGCGAATACAATCTAACCTAAAGGCAAATTCCCTATTAACAAAACCTGTTTTTAATTATGTTTCAAAACTATATTCTACTATTCCAAACACCACCGGAAGGAGAAGGTGAGTTGTCTCAAAGTTTTTTCGATATAATTTGGGCCAGTGGATGGCTGGGAATTATCATCGTAGCCGTTCTTTTTTTCCTATCTATTTATGCGTTGTATATTTTTATAGAACGGTATAATACGATTCGGCACGCCGCGGAAATTGACGAAAATTTCATGACCAATATCCGCAACAGTATCAGCGCAGGCAACCTCGAATCTGCCAAGGCACTTTGCAGAAATACCGACTCGCCAATTGCCCGAATGATAGAAAAAGGTATCCTCAGAATTGGGAAACCTCTCCGCGACATCAATGTTGCGATAGAAAACGTGGGTAACCTGGAAGTCATTCGCCTGGAAAATAACCTGTCCAAGCTGGCGACTATCGCCGGAGCCGCTCCGATGATCGGATTCTTCGGAACCGTAACGGGTATGATTATGGCCTTCTACGAAATGGCGACTCAGGAAAACGTAACGCCGGATGTATTGGCCGGAGGGATTTATCAGGCTCTTTTGACTACTGCCTGTGGATTGTTTATTGGAATCCTCGCTTTCGTGGGATACAATATTTTGGTCTCTCAGGTAAATAAGGTGGTTTATAAAATGGAAGCCAACACGATGGAATTTATGGATTTACTTCAAGAACCTACATAGAATAATGGGTTTAAAAAGAAGAAATAAAGTCAGTGCAGAATTTAGCATGTCCTCCTTGACGGACATCATCTTCCTGCTATTGATATTTTTCATGCTGACTTCTACTTTGGTAAAAATCCAAACGACGGATCTGCCGGAATCTAATTCCAAGACGGTTGCACCGACTTCGATGGTCGTGGAAATCCGCAAAAACGGGAATATGACTTTTAATTCTAAAAAAACGAAAATGAGTCAGCTCCGGGGGCAAGTCAAACAAAAGGCAGCCACCGAACCCAACAAGAAGGATTTGACCATTACCATCGTAGCAGAAAAAGGCGTGACCACGAAAAAAGTCTCCGATATCATGGACATCGCCAAAGATCTGAGAATGAAAGTTATCCTGGCAACACAACCTAAAGAATAATTCAATATTCCAATAGTACAATTATTTTCAAATTGGAATATTGTACTATTAGAATATTGGAATATTGTACCATTGAACCATTATAAAATCATGGCTTTAAAAAGAAGAAATAAGGTGAGTGCGGAATTTAGTATGTCGTCCCTGACGGATATTATTTTCCTGCTGTTGATCTTTTTTATGCTGACCTCTGCACTGGTCGCTCCTAATGCGCTGAACCTGAAATTGCCCGGAAACAAGTCCAATAAGCAAACGGTAGTTGCTCCTATGAATGTTTCTATTTCTAAAAGTGGAAAATTCAAATTGGATGGCAAACCTGTTTCTTCGGAAAATCTGGAAACTTTCCTTCGACGAGAGGCTCGCAAAAAAGGTGGTGGTAAAAATGTAACCATTACTATTTCTCCCAAGGAGGAAACACCGATTGATTATACCGTCGTGATTATGGATATGGCCATGCGCCTGGATTTGAATACGGTTTGGGCCGTGGAGGAATAAGTTTACAATGGTGCAATGGTACAATGGTACAATGAATTAGACGATTTTTTGTTTTTTTTCGTTTTAAGTACAACAAATTTTAATTAAAACTCATCTTCCCTATAAGTTGACCCTGTGGGTTTTCTATTTTTAAAACCCTTTAAAATATTATAATATGAGTACAATCACTCATTCACAGCGAGAGGAAAAGGAAAAGCGGAAAGGACGGATCATTAGCATCATTGTCCATTCCCTGATTTTTCTATTGATATTATATCCTTTTATGACCCTTCCCGATCCGCCTCCGGGACAGGAAGGTATCCTGATTAGTTTTGGAGAACCGGATGTGGGGCAAGGAGATGAAATTCCGGAAGGTGAGATTGCGGAGCCTTCTCCACCCGAAGAATCTCAACCCGAGCCCGAGGAAACAGAACCGGAAGAAGCAGAGCCTGAGGAATCTGAACCGGTAGACACTCCTGAACCTGATCCCAATCCCGACCCGAAACCTTCTTCTCCCAAGGATATAAAAACGGATGACAATTCTAAAGAACTAGCTATAAAGAAGGAGAAAGAAAAGAAGGAACGGGAACGAAAAGAAAAAGAACGCAAGGAAAAAGAAGCAGCCGAAGCTAAAAAGAAAGCCGAGGCTAACAAGAAAAAAGCAGCTGAAGAGGCCAAGAAAAAAGCAGCGGAAGAAGCCAAGAAAAAAGCAGAAGCGGAAGCCAAAAAGAAAGCAGCGGAAGAAGCCAAGAAAAAAGCAGAATTGGAAGCCAAGAAAAAAGGCTTTGCCGATCTCATTGGCGGCGGTGGCGGAACTGGTGACAGCAAGGGCGACTCCGGGAAACCGGGGAATCAGGGTTCTCCAAATGGCGATCCAAATTCTACCAATATTCGGGGAACCGGTCGTGGGGATGTAGGAGGAGGATTGAGTGACCGGGGCGTAGTTGGTCGTCCAAAGGTTGTGGATAATTCCCAACAGGAAGGCGTCGTTCGGATTAAGGTTTGCGTAAGCAATGCGGGGAAAGTGATCGAAACGGCCTACACTCAGCGGGGTTCTACTACGGCAAATTCGCACTTAGTCGCTACGGCGAAGAAATTTGCCAAGCAGTATAAATTTGAAAAAGATCCACTTGCACCGGATAAGCAATGCGGACACATTACTTTTACATTTAAGTTAAATTAATATAAAACTTTTTTTGGGTTTTCATAGTTAGTGAGCGTGGTGACTTTGGTCACTGCGCTTTTTTTATGGGATTTTAAAACGGGTTTCCAGTAACTCTTCCAAGCTTTCATATATAGGAATATCGTATTTTTCACAAACGATTTCTACATTACCTCTGCGCCAAAAACCATCCGGGCAACAGACCAGCAATTTTTTACTGTTTGCGAAAAGACCCAACTCAAGAAGTGAAATCGGAGATTTTGTATTTGGAGCAAAATACATCAAAATGGTATCTGCTATTTCCAACCCTTTTAATTCCCAATTGACCTGCTGGTAAAAATTGGGATTTTCAAAGTCCTGTTCCCAGGAGGCATCCCAATCGTCTCGCCTTGGATTCAGGAGGGTGTATTCCGGGAAAGCTTCAAAGTATTTTTCCACCTTTGCCTGCCAGTTTTCAGAAGTGCCCATTTCTATTGAGCCGGCCAGAAATATTAATTTTTCTCTTTTATGATTTTTTAAAATACTGCTTGGCGGCTTAATTATTTTCATTTTTATATAAATTAAAAGTAAGTAA
>JAHDCK010000395.1 GCA_020629915.1 Saprospiraceae bacterium | reverse complement strand
TATTATAGTTAAACTATATCTTGACGATTTTGTGTTATTTTAATTAACTTGGGAATAATTACTTCTTTTAAACTTAGAATCAAATAAGTATATGGCAAAAAGATTTATTGATAGTATAAAACTTAAAAAAGGAGAAGTCAATATCAGTTTAACTTTGATTGGATACAGAGATAATGAAGAAAGGTTATTTGTTTTATATTCTCCAGCCTTAAATTTATACTCTTATGGAGAAAATGAAGAAGAAGCATGGACAGCTTTTGATGAAACAATTCATCTGTATATAGATCATGTAATTCAGGAAAATACAATTGAGAAAGATTTAAAAAAGCTCGGTTGGAAACAACATCGTCACTTTCGAAAGAGATATAACCCTCCCATATATGATCCTCGAGAAATAATGTCTAAAAAAGGCGTTGACTCCTTTAATGTAATTGACAAACAATTAGAACTACAAGCTAGTTAATAATGGGTTCTAAACAATCAGTAAAGACAAAAGACTTTAAAAGAGTAATAAGGTTTTGGGGGCTTACATTGAAGAGAACGAAAGGGAGTCATGAAAGTTGGGCTAAATCAGGGATGTTGCGCCCAGTGATTATACAAACTAATAAAAAGGAATTACCTGAATTTATCTTCAAAAATAATTTAAGGTCTATTGGAAAAACTGAGAAACAGTTTTTTGATGTATTAAATAAAATATAAAGATGCAATATAAATATTTCTATTTTATATTAAAATTACAGAGAATATGCCATTATCATTAAACATTGAGGATTCTGTCGTTTACCAGCGAGGCATCGAAAAAGGCATCGAAAAGACAATTGTTCAAGCTGTTTTGGGACTCTATAATGTTGGATTGCCAAAGGAGCAAATTGCTACGGGTTTGAAAATCTCAGTTGAAAAAGTATCTGAAATCCTCGAAAAACATTCCAAAAAATAAAATACTACTTAATTTTTATCGTATAAGAATAACCGCCGGATGACTTTTTCGGTGGTTCTTTTTTTGCAGGTGCAGAAGATTTGACTTGATATTGATAGGATTGTTTTGGAGGCGTTTTCTTTTTTGGTAATTTAAAATTTATATATAAGTCTTTGTGAAAAGTAACTTTTACGCCTCTGTTTTTCGGAACTTCAAATTTTAATAACTTTATTAACCGAATCGCTTCCTCATCACAGCCATATCCCAAGCTCTGAATCACCTTCGCCCGGATTACTTTTCCCCGATGACTGATGTCATACCGAACAAAAACCCGCCCTTCAATTTTTTCCCTGAGAGCTTCCTCTGGATAAATTAAATTTTCTCGTATAAATTTATTTAATGCCTCTTTCCCTCCCTTGTAGACAGGCTTCCGAATAAAATGCTCCTCCTTTTTAGATTTTTTCATATTAGAATAACAAGTCTCTACCTGTAAAAATACAAAAATCCGGCCAAGGGGGGAAGGTGGCCGGATCTCATTCTGTTAAGGGTGTAATCCTTAGTGTGGGAGGGGATTTTATATATTTTCTAATTTTATTAAAAAACGTTCTATTTGTCTTCGGTGTCGCAGGACATGACAGATAGCATGTTCTATCAATTGTTCCACATCGTACCGTTGTCCCCAATGCGTCACCATTTTAAGATTAGCATCATATTGCTCTAATTCTACATTCGGATAATCCTCAAAAAACTGAACATTGAAAGCAAACATTTTATCCAATCCAACAACATAATCCTGTATATTTTCAGATGCGGGAATAGAGGGTCGCTCGACAGATTCTCCAAGATGATTACGAATTATTTCTATATAACCAAACCCCGCTCCAATAACATGGCGAAGGATCGTTTGGATAGAATAACAATCCGGATCTTTTGTATCCGGATCGACAATGGCAATCAGCTGTTTACTGCTAATCAGACGAATTACTTCCTTCAGTTCTTCCACTGATTTTTCGTATTCATCCAGCAGCGCACCAATGGCACCATTCTCCCGGAATTTTTTCATATAGAACTTAGTTTCTAAGTGGCTTGTTGGTTTGCAGCATGTGTTGGATACGCTCCAGTGTTTTTTGCTCACCTGCCAAACTCAGGAACGCTTCCCGCTCAATATCCAGCAAATATTGCTCCGATACTTTAGTTGGCTCCGACAAATCTCCACCACATAAAACATATCCGATTTTTTGTGCAATCAATACATCGTGATCCGTAGCATATTTCCCAAGTTTCAAGCTATGCGCTCCGGCATACAACGCTCCCAAACCATTTCTGCCCAACACGCGAATATCTTTTCTAGGTGTGGGTTGCGTATAATTGTCCGCCATTTCAAGCACGGCTTTTTTCGCCTCGCCAATGTTGCGCTGTGTATTCAACACCACTTCATCCCGTCCTTTGATGAGGTACCCGTCATTGAATGCCTCGTAAGCAGAAGTCGAAACTTTCGCCTGACCAATCACCATCAATTTGGACAATAAGGTTGGAATTTCCACATCACCGCTAAAGAAAGCATCCGAAGCTCTAAGAGCAAACTCCTTGGTTCCGCCACCTCCGGGCAGTAATCCTACGCCCATTTCCACAAGACCAATGTAGGACTCAGCCGCACAAACGGCCTTATCGCAGTGCATCAGCAATTCGCATCCGCCACCAAAGGTGAATCCCTGGGTAGCAGCTACCACCGGAATGCTGGAATAGCGACAGCGCATCATCGTTTGCTGGAAGAGATTGACGGCCATATTCAGTTCTTCCCATTCTTGTTGGAACGCAAACATTCCAATCATCATAATATTGGCTCCTACTGTAAAATTGGTCGCATTGTTTCCAATGACCAATCCTTTCCATTCACCTTCCTCCGCAATATCTACCGCTTGTCCAATTCCTTTCAAAATGCCTTCTCCAATGGCATTCATTTTACTGTGAAACTCCAAACACAAAACGCCATCTCCAATATCGTGAAGCGAACATTCTGAGTTTTTAAATATAGGTTCTTTTTCTAAATTAGCTAAAATAACAAACTCCTCGGCACCTGGTAGTTTTTCGTAAGATTTGGTAGCTGGATTGTAGCAGTGTTTTACCCCATTTTCAATTTTATAAAAAGAAGTATGCCCGGCTGCTACCATATCTTTCACCCAACTCGCAATGGATTCGCCCTGCGCTTCTGCTTTGGCAATGCCATTTTCCAATCCAACGACATCCCAATATTCAAACGGCCCAAACTCCCAGGCGAACCCGGCACGCAAAGCATCATCAATCGGATAAACCGTATCTGAAATTTCCGGTACCCGGTTGGACACATAGGCAAATAATCCATTTAAAGATTGACGAACCAAGTCGCCTCCTTTGTCCTCCGCTTTATCATAAAAATACTGAATGCGTTTTTTGACATCCTCGATTTGCTTGGACATTTTCAGGGAGTCCAAACTAGGTCGCTGACTAGGAGCGTATTCCAGTGTTTCGAGATTCAGGGCGTTAACGATTCGGCGACCGTTGGCATCTTTTTCCTTAGTACGCTGGTAGAATCCCTTCTTGGTTTTATTTCCGTAGAATTTATTTTCAATTAGAAAATCCATGTACTTGGGTTGCTCGAAAGTAGCAGCTTGCTCATCGTTTGGGCAGTTGTCCTTGATACCTTTCATCACCTTCACGGCCGTATCCAATCCAACGAGATCGCCCAGGCGGAAGGTTCCCGTCTTAGGTCTTCCGATGGCGGGGCCGGTCAGTTTGTCCACAGTAGAAATATCCAGTCCCAACTGAGTCGTCAACTGATAAATTTTAGCCATAGCATAGACACCCACGCGATTAGCGATAAAGGCTGGGGTATCTTTACAAAGCACTGTTTGCTTTCCTAGGAAAACATCTCCGTAGCGCATGAAGAAATCCACGACTGCCGGATCGGTTTTGGGCGTAGGTATAATTTCCAGTAAGCGCATGTAGCGGGGCGGATTGAAAAAGTGCGTCCCACAGAAATGCTTTTGGAAATCTTCGCTGCGGCCTTCCAACATCATGTGAATGGGAATCCCGGAAGTATTGGACGTAACCAGCGAGCCTTTCTTGCGATTGGCATCGACTTTTTCA
The DNA here is from genome assembly GCA_020629915.1 of Saprospiraceae bacterium. Taxonomy (GTDB): domain Bacteria; phylum Bacteroidota; class Bacteroidia; order Chitinophagales; family Saprospiraceae; genus JAHDCK01. Next base: position 258 of record JAHDCK010000395.1, on the reverse strand, counting down.
AATATTTGTTTTTTAATATCCAAACGCTCGATCACCACTTCGATGATCCAGTCGGCATCTTTTATTTCATCAAAATCATCATCGAAGTTTCCGAGGGTAATTCTTGAAGCGAATGCTTTGTCATAAAAAGCAGCAGGCTTAGCTTTGAGTGATTGCTTAAAGGCGGCCTGCACCAATCGGTTACGGGCGGCGGGGTTATTTTTTTCTTCTTCTTTGAGGTCAAACGGAACGATGTCCAACATGATAACTTCAAGTCCT
>JAHDCK010000394.1 GCA_020629915.1 Saprospiraceae bacterium | reverse complement strand
TTAGAACAAGTCTATTATAAATCAAATTTAATTCCCTGCGCCAATGGCAGTTCTGTACTGTAATTAATGGTATTGGTCTGGCGACGCATATAGGCTTTCCAGGCATCTGAGCCACTTTCGCGACCACCACCCGTTTCTTTTTCTCCACCGAATGCTCCACCGATTTCTGCACCACTCGTCCCGATATTGACATTGGCAATTCCGCAATCTGATCCCCAGCTAGACAAAAACTGCTCAGCTTCTCTAAGATTATTCGTCATAATTGCAGAAGATAATCCCTGCGGAACGGCATTTTGCATAGCAATCGCTTCATCCAGCTCCTTGTATTTTATCAAGTATAAAATCGGGGCAAAGGTTTCCGTTTGTACAATTTCAAAACTATTTTCTGCTTCTGCAATACAAGGCTTAACGTAGCAGCCGCTTTCATAACCTGCGCCTTCCACGACACCACCATCCACGACGATATTTCCACCGGAAGTTTTGATTTTTTCAATCGCTTTCAGGTACATATCCACCGCTCCTTTGTCAATTAGCGGCCCAACGTGGTTGTCCGGGTTGAGCGGATCACCAATTTTCAATTGCCCGTAAGCATTAGCCAGTTTATTTTTTACTTCGTCATATACACTTTCGTGAATGATCAGTCGGCGGGTAGAAGTACAACGCTGTCCGCAAGTCCCAACTGCTCCAAACAATGCGCCCATGATCGTTACATCCAAATCCGCATTCGGCGTTACGATGATGGCATTATTTCCACCCAACTCAAGAAGCGTTTTACCTAAGCGGCTCGCCACTTCTGCGGCTACAATTTTACCCATGCGCGTACTTCCCGTAGCAGATACGAGCGGAATGCGATGATCTTTGGTCATCATTTCCCCGATGCGGTAATCGCCATTGATAACACAGCAAACGCCTTCGGGAACGTTATTTTCTTTTAAAACTTTTTTCAATATATTTTGGCAGGCCACGCTGCACAAAGGCGTTTTTTCAGAGGGTTTCCAAACACATACATCTCCACAAACCATCGCAATCATGGAATTCCAGGACCAAACAGCGACCGGGAAATTGAAGGCAGAAATAATGGCTACGATACCTAGCGGATGCCACTGCTCATACATTCTGTGATTAGGTCGCTCCGAGTGCATGGACAATCCGTACAACTGCCGGGAAAGTCCCACGGCAAAGTCGCAGATGTCGATCATTTCCTGCACTTCTCCATACCCTTCCTGGAGGCTTTTCCCCATTTCGTAGGACACGAGCCGACCGAGCGGGTCTTTGTATCTTCTCAATTCTTCTCCGTACTGACGTACAATCTCGCCGCGCTGTGGTGCAGGAATATGTCTCCATGCTTTGAAGGCTTCGGAAGCCGTTTTTATAACTTTATCATATTCTTCTGCTGTGGTTACCGTTACTTTTCCGATAAGCGAGCCATCCACCGGTGAGTAGGATTCGATGATTTCTGCATTAGCTGCGCTGAAATCTTCCAGTCCGGTACTGGTTCCGTTATTGAGTTCCTTCAGACCTAACTCTTCGAGGAATTTTTTCATGTTTTATTAGAATTTTTAGTATAAGTAGGTGGACACAATTAACTATATGTTTTATGGCGACATCTTTTTAGTTCATACTTCGTTGAAAATACTCGCCGATGCTTAGGCATCGCCTGTGTTTTTCGCCTTGTCTGAACTAAAAATCTATCCGCCAAAAAAATAACTTATTTATGTCCACCTACTGAATTATTTTAAAATATCAATTATTTCTTTAAGTGTTTTAGAATCCTGCTCGCCTGTTTCCATATTTTTCAGGGATAATTGACCGCTTTCCATTTCCTGACTTCCAATCAAAACAACATAGGGAACCTTTCTAGAATTGGCGTACTTCATTTGTTTTTTCATCTTAGCGGGTTCCGGGTACAAATCGGCATTGATAGCTGCTTGCCGGAGTTGGGTCAATTGCTCGAAGGCGAAATCATGGGTGGCTTGATCAAAAGCAATGAGTAACACTTTCAAATCCGCTTCGCTGGCAGAGGGAAAAGCGTTTAACTCATTCATTACATCATAAACTCTCGCGGCGCCAAAGGATACCCCCACCCCGGAAACACCTTTCAAGCCAAACATCCCCGTCAAATCATCATAGCGACCGCCGCCGCCGAGGCTGCCCATTTTTACCTGCTTACTTGCTACTTCACAAATAAAACCCGTGTAATAACTCAACCCGCGCGCCAGTGTGATGTCAAACTTTATATCATTTTTAGCATTTCCTTTAGACAAATAATTAAAAACCGTTTCCAGTTCTTCGATGCCTTTGAGTCCGGCTTCGGAGGAAGCCAAAGCATATTTCAAAGCATCTAATGTGTTATTTTCTAATATATTTTCAATTTTTTCGATGCTTGCTGTCGGAATTCCTTTGCGTTCCATTTCTGTTTTTACGCCATCCATTCCTATCTTATCCAGCTTATCTATAGCAACAGTCATTTCTACCATTTTATCCGGGATACCGGCTGCTTCGGCTATACCTGTCAGGATTTTTCGGTTGCTGATTTTTATTTCTACCTCCAATCCCAAATTAGCGAAAGCCTCATCATAAATCTGGACTAACTCTGCTTCATACATCAAGGATGTGCTGCCCACAACATCCACATCACACTGATAAAATTCCTGATAGCGACCTTTCTGTGGGCGATCTGCTCTCCAAACGGGCTGGATTTGATACCTCTTAAAAGGAAAGGAGATATCGTTTTGATGCTGTACCACATATCGGGCAAAGGGAACGGTAAGGTCGTAACGAAGGCCACGCTTGGAAATGCTGGGAGTTAGTTTTTTAGAATCCAGACTGGCGAGGGCTTCTTTATCTGCTTTATTTAAAAAATCACCATTGTTGAGCACTTTAAATAAAAGCTGGTCGCCTTCCTCTCCGTATTTCCCGGTGAGGGTTTCGAGTTTTTCCATCGTAGGTGTTTCGATGGGACGGTAGCCATATTTTACAAATACCTTTCTAAGGGTATCAAAAATAAAGTGCCGTTTGCCCACCTCTTCGGCAGAAAAATCACGAGTTCCTTTGGGTACGGATGGCTTCATTTTTTAATGATTCAATGGTACGATAGTAAAATGGTACAATAATGGAATGGAATATTGGTATGTCATACCTATTCAATTAAAGACGCAAAAGTACAATTTTTAAGTAAGTATCGATAAAAAATCATTGTACTATTGTCCCATTGTACCACTGTAGTATTGAATACAAGAATGGTATTTTAAAAAACAATTAACATACTGAGGGCGTTTTACCATTTACTTTTGGTGTGGGTTTAACTATATTTGTAGTTGAAAACTCATTGCGCGCCTTATTTTATTAAAAATTATAAAAATGACACGATACATATTGTCTTTTTGTCTTGCTTTTGGAATGTTTCTTTGCGGTTGTCAATCTGACCCAGCAGCCAAGGAGACGATTAAACCGGAAGAAATTGTTAAAGCAACAACAGAAACTGTAGCAACAGATACTTCGATGCTGGCAGAAAATCAGGAGAAGGAGGAAGAAGCTGCCCGGATTGCTGCAGAGGAGGAAGAAAAAGCCGCAGCAGAAAAAGCAGAAAAGGAGGCAAAAGCCAAAGCTAAACGCAAAAAAATACGTGAGAAAAAGAAAAAACTAGATGCGGAATCAAAAAAGAAGAGAGCTGCTGAAAAGGCCAAAGCTTCTGCTAAAGCTCAAATCAATTTTGAGCAATCCCGCTATAACTTTGGAACAATAAAGCAGGGTGATAAAATCAATTATGCTTTTAAGTTTACGAATACGGGTAAAAAAGATTTGGTGATTGATAATGCGACGGCTACTTGTGGTTGTACCCAGCCGGGGTTTCCTTTTTTACCCATTCCACCCGGAAAAACAGGAGAAATTACGGTTACGTATAATAGTACTGGAAAGTTAGGCCCGCAAAAGCCAACCATTACCGTTACTTCAAATGCCGGGACGAAAAAACTTCAATTGGATGGAATGGTTTTACCTAAGGAAAAACCGACGGCTACTACAACCGTTGATCCTCCAAAGGCTCCCGAGACTATGGAAGTTGCACCAGAGCCAGCACCAGAACCAAAATCAGAGGAGGAGGATCAGAACCACTAACAACCCTATTCTGCTATATACTTCTTAATTAATTTTGCATGGCAGTGGCCCAGAAATCTAACAACAGCAACCTAGTGCAAAAAAATAAGCAACAAAGGCAGGGTTTTCTTAGCTTTGTAGTAGCATTTCTATTTTTATATTGTAACTAAAGAAAAATGGCCTTAGCTCCCCAGCTTAGAAAGGAATTGGAAGAGG
>JAHDCK010000393.1 GCA_020629915.1 Saprospiraceae bacterium | reverse complement strand
CTTTTGGCTCTAATGATTTCATTTGGTTGTAGTTTGAGATATGTTCAATTTTTTTCAGACAAAAAACCCAGCTTGTTGCGGTGTCAGGTGGGACACCTGACACGAAACCTCTTTTCCCGTCAGGTGGGACACCTGACGGTTTCAGGGCAATCATCTTTTTTGACCAAATGAAATTTTAGAGCCAATCTTTTACTCTTACGTAACTTTACATTCATTACTCAATGCAATAAATTTAATATGAAAAGATGTATATGCACATTGATGGCTTTTATTTGTATAATAAAAATATACGGGCAGGAAGCACCACCTGAAAACTGGTTTAACCTCGATGCCACAACCGATCAAATCCTGGGGGTAAGCACCGAAAAAGCCTATTCGGAATTACTGAAAGGAAAGAAATCCAAAACAGTAGTTGTAGCAGTCATTGATTCCGGGATAGATGTAGAACATGAAGATTTAAAAGATATCATTTGGAAGAATACGGATGAAATTCCAAACAATGAAAAAGACGATGATGGAAATGGATATGTGGATGATGTACACGGATGGAATTTTCAGGGTGGGAGCAATGGTGAAAATGTAGCCTACGACAATTTGGAAATTACCCGCTTGTACCGGGCACAAAAGAAAAAATACGATGGGGTAAATGGCGACAAATTAAAAGGAAAGAAAAAGAAAAAATACCAGGCATTCAAAATGCTGGAAGAAGAATATGAAAATAAAGTAGCCGAATATCGCCAAAATTTAATGCAAATGCAGTTGGTCGGCAGCCTGATAAAAGGGGCGTTTGAAATGGTGGAAAAATACCTGGCACCCAAACCCATGACTGTAGAAAATGTGCTCAAAATCGAAACAGATGATCCACAACTGACCCAATCTGTCACCATTCTTCAGGAGTTATTTGCTAATGGCCTCAAACCGGAGGAATATCATACAACTCTGAAAGAAGAACTGGAGGAGGGCGTGAAGCATTTTTCTGAAGGCCTGGAATATTATTATAATTTGGATTATAATCCCAGAAAAATCGTAGGAGATAATTATTCAAATTCTAAAGAGAAATATTATGGAAATAATGATGTGATTGGCCCGGATGCTCATCACGGGACGCACGTCGGAGGAATCATTGCAGCCGTCAGAAATAACACGCTTGGCATAAATGGAATTGCAGACAATGTTCAACTCATGGTTTTGAGAGCCGTTCCTAACGGAGATGAACGGGATAAAGATGTTGCAAATGCTATCCGCTATGCTGTGGACAATGGCGCGAAAGTTATCAATATGAGTTTTGGAAAAGGGTACGCCTACGATGAAAAAATTGTAAATAAAGCCATTAAATATGCGATGAAAAAAGATGTGTTATTGGTGCATGGCTCCGGGAATGACGGAGAGGATATTGATAAAAAAGATAACTTCCCGAATGATAAAATTTCAAAAAAGAAATATGCCAACAACTGGATTGAAGTTGGTGCCACTTCCTGGCAAAAAGCTCCGATGCTTCCCGCTAATTTTTCAAATTTCGGAAAGAAGGAAGTGGATATTTTCGCACCCGGCGTTGCAATCAACTCCACCGTCCCCGGCTCTGAATACAAACCGGAAGACGGGACGAGTATGGCTTCTCCGGTGGTGGCCGGCGTAGCGGCTCTGGTGCGTTCCTACTACCCCCACCTCAAAGCCACTCAGGTCAAAGAAATACTAATGAAGTCGGCTATCCGGGTAGATGAAGAAGTCGCTTCGCCGGGTTCGGGTCAACCTATTCCTTTTTCAGAATTGTCTGTCACGGGCGGTGTGGTGAATGCTTATGCTGCTTTAAAATTGGCAGAAACTTATAAGTAATAATACAATGTAATTTGGTTTTATTGTATTTGCTGGTTAAAAAATGAAGCAGCAATATTGTCACATTCAGCTGTTGTAGAGTGTAGGAAATTTATGTATAAAACAAAAAGCAGGATGACTCACGCTATCTACAATTCTTGTGATTTCAAAATCCAGATTATCTGTTGAAGTTTCATTATAAAATATCGGGAACAATTACCTTTAGCGACCGGGGCACAATTTTAAAATGAAATTCTCCGGGCTTGGTTTCAAATCCCTCTCCGTCAAAATGCCCCGCATCTTTTTCGTGGGTCGTTATCGTGATTTCTTTGGCCTGGAAGTGTTCCGTCATTTTGCTGTGATGGATGGAGTTATTTAAAAACCGCCAGCCAGATATAACATAACGCCATTTTGGGTATTTATTAAAAATTAATATCTCAAGCAGACCGTCGTCGTATTTGGCCGAAGGAACGATATTGAATCCGTACCCAAACATAGGCGCATTGGCTACCTCGATAAAGAGACATTGCCGTTCCAGGACTTTACCGTTTATTTTTATCGTATATTTTTTGGGTTGATAAGAAAAAGCATTTGAAATACCTTTTTTTAAATATAAAAAAAATCCTCTCGACTTGTCGAGCTTCGATTGATGCGCCACAAATCCATCAAAACCCAATCCGGCGAGATTGAGATAGGGACGATCGTTTAGAGTGCAGGTGTCAATTATTTTTATTTTTCCCTTATTTAAAATGCTTAATGCTTTCTCCGGGCCTCGCCCCAGTCCCAGGTGCATCGCCAGGCCATTGCCGGAGCCAAGCGGCAAAATGCCAAGCACGCCTTCCGTTCCAATGAGTGCTTTACCAACCTCGTTAACGCTGCCGTCACCACCTACAGCGACTACGATTTCTGCTCCGGCTTTCAGTGCTTCCGTTGCGAGGAACGTAGCGTGGCCGGCGTTTTCCGTATATACAATATCGTGATGATATATATTAGAATCCAATTTTTGTTTGATCTGCTCTGCCAGATTATGTTTTTTGAAAACACCGGAAACGGGATTGACAATAAATCTTATATGTTTTTTTATGGTCAATTTTTGAGATAGGTTTTATTGGAAAGTTGATTGTGAATCATGCCGTGATGATGTTGCTGGATGGCCGCTTTTAATTTTTGTTCCAGGAACTTTTGCTCCGGGGAATTAGAATTGGAAATGTTATTTTTTAATTGAATATCATTTTTATAATTGTAAAATCCGCTTGTTTGTGTTCCGTCAAAAAGCAGCAAGTGTTGCTCATTTGAAATTTGAAATAAATTATTTGATAAATTTAAATTATATAAAACCTGTGTGCTATCTAAAATGCTATTCCCAAAACACAAAAACTCATGCGGATAATGTATATAATCTAAAACCGTAGGTAAAATATCTGTCTGGGAAGCAAACGGTCGTTCCTGGTTTTTAAATTGACCATTGGGGTGATAAAATAAAATCGGAATGCGGTACTGACCCATTTTATTTTTGAAGTCGGGGTTTGCCTGTGGGCCGATGTGGTCCGCTGTGATGACAAAGAGGGTGTTTTGAAACCAAGGTTGGGTTTTTGCCGCCTCAAAGAATTTTTTCAATGCAAAATCTGTATATAAAATACTTCTATGTATCGGGTTCGTCTTCGGATATTTTTTCTCAAACCAATCTTCCACCTTGTAGGGGTGATGTGAACTAAGCGAAAATAGCAAGCTAAAAAACGGCTCCTTGTGTTGGCTCAAATCCTCCGCCACATATTTAAAATAAGGTAAATCATAAATCCCCCAGTTGCCATCGTAGTCCTTGTCATTTGGATAATCCCTCCGGTCGCTGTATCGATCAAATCCGACTTGCTTGCCGAACTGCTCAAAGTCCATCGTTCCTTCATTTCCTCCATGATAGAAAATCGTATAATAATTTTCTTTTTTCAATAAACCTGCTAAGCCATCTACCCGGTTACTCATGTAGGGGGAAAACATAAATGGGTCCGGCATGAGCGAGGGCAGCCCTGTCGTAATAGCTACAATGCCCTGAGTGGAACGCATGCCATTAGCCATTCCAATTTCCGCTCGAAGTCCTTCATTCATAATAGAATCTAAAAAAGGCGTATGTGTTTTGTTGATATATTCCTGGCTAAAACTTTCCAGAGTAATAATAATTATATTTTCTTTTTTAATAGAATCTCCGGCAAAACCGCTATGATAAACCGGAAATATTTCTTGTGCTTTTTGTAGTGGGAAATATTTTACTTCGGCAATGGTTCGTTGTTGGAAGGAGTGTAGGAGGTTTAAAGTCGTATTGGAAATCAAGGGAATGAAAGCCGGGTCAGTAGCATACTGAGCAGCAGTGGCCGGAGTGATAGGGCGAAGTTGTGCGCCGCCTCTGGCGCCCAGGACGGATATTGCAATGAAAATTATAAATATAAGGAAAGATATAATGTAATCTTTTCTGTTGCCAGGCTTAGTTGTTGGAGGTGTTATTTTATTATATAAAAA
>JAHDCK010000392.1 GCA_020629915.1 Saprospiraceae bacterium | reverse complement strand
ATTACAAAAAAGACCGTTGTGAATACACAACGGCCTGCCAAAAGATATATTATATCTTTTAATCTTCTTTATCTTCGGATTCCTCCTCCTGCTTTTCCTTTTCCTCTTTCTCCTTGAGTTTTTTGTCCTCTACATTTTCATCCAAAAAAGCATTCAGTTTATCCACGCCCATGCTGGAAGTGATTTGTCCAAATTCATTGATATTGAGTTCAAAGCCTTTTAACTCTTCGTGGACTTCCGGCTTTTCGTCTTTTGATTTTTTCTTTGGCATATTTTATTATAATTTGTATATTTAAAATAAAATTAACAAAAACATATAATCCTTTGTCATCTCGAACGAACCTGTGCTAACCATCCCTCAGTAGTGAAAGATCTTGTCTAAAAGTAACAAACAGATCCCTGTACTTTAATTCAAAGGTTTACCGGGCATCTGATTTTCATTTCATAGACAAGATTTCTCCTATCGTCGAAATGACAAAAGAGAACTAAACATTCTCCGATTTCATAGCGTCAAACTTTTCGTAGGCTGCCTGCATCCGGTTAGTTACCTTGTCTTTCCCCATCAGTTCCATCATTTCAAAAACGGATGGTCCTTTGGTCGTACCCGACAATGCTATACGCAATATCGGAAATACCTCGCCAAATTTCAAGTCCTTGCTCTCCATATAGGCTTTGATATTGGTTTCCAATGGATTGGCCGTAAAGTTTTCCTGACTTTTTAGCATGTCCAGAAAACCATCAAACATTGCCCGTTTTTCCGGTTTCCATTTTTTGCGAAGGATTTTTTCGTCGTAGGATTTTACCTCTGTAAAAAAGTAATATCCCTGCTCCCAAAATTCACTCAACGTCATCGCCCGCTCCTTGTATAGTCCTGCGAATCGAGATAAAAATTCATCTGTTGCCTCATGGCCTTTCTTTTCAATAATCGGGCGAATCATTTTAGCCAGCTGGTCATCCGGCGTATTCATTTGATATTGCTGATTGAACCAAAGGGCTTTTTTATAATCAAAACGCGCCCCTGATTTTACAATTTCATTTAAATCAAATGCGTTGGCCAGTTCGTCGATAGTAAAAATTTCCTGCTCCGTCCCCGGATTCCACCCAAGAAAAGCCAGAAAGTTAATCATCGCATGAGGCAAAAATCCGCGCTCCCGAAATCCATCATACACCTCGTCGGTCGCTTCATTGTTCCAATATAACGGGAAAACCGGCATATCAAATTTAGCACCGTCCCGCTTGCTCAATTTTCCTTTTCCTTCCGGCTTTAGAATAAGGGGCAGGTGCGCAAACTGCGGCATCGTATCTTCCCAACCAAAGGCGCGATACAACAAAACGTGTAGCGGTGTACTCGCCAGCCACTCCTCTCCACGGATGACGTGGGTAATTTTCATAGAATGATCATCCACGATGTTGGCGAGGTGGTAGGTCGGCATCCCGTCGCTCTTAAACATCACTTTATCATCCATATTATTGGTATCAAACTGCACATCGCCCCGAACGATGTCCGTGAATTTCACGGTTTCATTTTCCGGTACCCGGAAGCGAATCACAAAAGGTTCGCCGCTGTCCAGTTTTGCTTTTACTTCATCCTTCGTCAGGGTAAAACTATTCTTCATAGCTCCGCGAGTGGCGGCATTGTAGTTTCGATTGCTGCCCCCTGATTTTTCCAATCGCTCTCTAAGCGCAGTCAATTCTTCCGATGTATCGAAGGCGTAATAAGCATGACCCGTTTCCACGAGTTGCATAGCATATTTTTTATATAAATCTTTTCTATCAGACTGCCGATAAGGGCCGAGGTCGCCGCCAAAGCTCACCCCTTCCTGCGGAGAAATGCCCGCCCAGTTGAGGGCTTCGATGATATAATCTTCAGCGCCTTTGACATATCTTCCCTGGTCGGTATCTTCAATACGGAGGATAAAAGTTCCTCCGGTTTTTTTTGCATATAAATAATTATACAATGCCGTTCGCACGCCTCCGATGTGAAGCGGTCCGGTTGGGCTGGGTGCAAAACGAACTCTGGGTTTATTAGACATTTTTAAATATATTTACAATTTTAAATTAAAATCTTAAGATACTGGTGTAAATAATCCAATTTAGGGACAAAAAATTCCATTCAAGCAACAAAAAATATTAAATTTGCGTTTAATATGTGGTTTTAACGACCACACACAACAATTTTTCATTTACTTTCCTCTCTTTTTATTCTCAATACCCTTGATGATTTTGGGTACCCAAAGGTAGTCAAAGAATTTGACCGTTTCCCTGATTCCATCCAAAAATCACAGGCTAATTGCCTGAATTGTGAAGGGGTATTTTTAAAAAAGAAAAGAGATGTATCTCGTTAAAACGCCTAAATTTATACAAAGGATGTTCCCGGGTTTTACCTGGCGCATCCCTACCGATGAAAAGTTGCTTTTCCTGACTTTTGATGACGGGCCGATCCCGGAGGTTACCCCGTGGGTTTTGGAACAGCTTAAAAAATATGATGCTAAAGCTACTTTCTTTTGTGTGGGCGATAACGTCCGGAAATATCCCGGAATTTTTAGGCAGGTTATTCGGGGCGGACATACGGTAGGCAATCACACCTTTAACCATCTCAACGGCTGGAATAGTGAAAACGGATCTTATTTTGGGAATATTAGCGATTGTTCGGATGTGGTTGAATCGAATTTATTTCGTCCGCCTTACGGTAGAATTTCCAGATCACAGGCACAGGAATTGCAAAAAGATTACCGAATTGTGATGTGGGATATTTTAAGCGGGGATTTTGATCCCAAAATCTCTGCGGAACAATGTTACCAGAATGTCATTCAGAATATTTCGCCGGGTTCATTGATTGTTTTTCACGACAGTTTAAAGGCAAAGGAAAAATTAAAGATAGTTTTACCGAAAGTTTTGGAGTATTGCCACGAGCAGGGATTTCGTTTTGAATCCCTTAGAAATTTGAAAGCTCAAAAAGCTGTTCGATCCAGCCTGGCAGAAAAAGTTTAAGAAATTTTATGGAATTGGACGGAGAAAAGCGTCTTATATATATAGCCTTTCTCTTTAGTCTCAGTTATTTCTCATGAGCCTGCTCTTATCTTTGCAGGCTCTTTTTTTATTTTTAGTAAATCATATATAATTTTCATCCAAACAAAAATACAGGGAACGGCTTTCAAAACGTAGGGAAAAACGATATTTTCTCTAAGCACTTTGGGAAACAAATCCGTAGGTGACAAACATGTAAATACGAAAACAAAAAGCAATAAAACAAAATCAATTTTATCTTTTTTTCCTATTCCGATCTTATAAAAATACCAAATCGCTACTCCGGTCACGGCAATAATAAATGTGGCTGATTCTGCTTTGTGATTAAAGATAATGACCCAGAGTAGTATTTGAGATAAAAATAATATACGAAATGTTTGATTTTTAAAATGCGAAATCCTCATTAAAGGCAAGCAAAATAAAATTATACCTGAAATTAAAATATAAAAATTAGGCGGATCTATTCCAAACCAGGTATCCAGCCAACCCATCACAGACAATTCCAGTGGCCGGGATTCATCTGCCCTGAGCAATTCCCACCAGGACAAGTACAAGTCATATAATTGCTCAGGCGATACGATTAGCATCGGCAAAAACAAAAACAGTATCCCCCACCCAATTGAATAAAGCATAAATTTGCCTTTATTTGGGTAGAATAAAAATAAGGAGAAGCCAACTAATGCAAAAATTTTAATATATAATCCTCCAATAAGTAATAAACTGGCCCAAGCTGGTTTCTCTTTCTCAAAGAAGGCAAATGCACCAATGATCAAACCAGCCATAAGTGCGTTACTTTGAGAATTTTGCGTAGCGGTTATTAATTCAAATAAAACAAATATTAAAATAGTAGCCTTAACAGGCTCCCGAACAGGTAAAGCGCGGATAGCCCAGAGCAGAAAAAAAGCATTGATTACATTCCAAAAAATCAATCCGGGCAAGTCCGGCAATGGAGAAAAAGGAGCCATTGCCAAGGCGAAAGTTGGGCTGTACTTAAAAAGGTCAAAATATTTATCTGGATAAAGTTGATATAAATCCTTTTTTGCTATTAAATTTTGAAATGAAGTTTTAAATATAATGTAGTTATTAATATGGGTGTAAGATTTATTCTCAAATGTTTTTTCCCCTTTGTTGTATTGTAACACAGAAACAACACTTATCAAAACACCCAAAAATAGGTATTGAATTGGCTTTTGAAGAAAGGAATTTGGCAATCTGAAAAACATTCTGCCAAATTCGGATAAATTTCCCAAAGAAAAAAGCCGGGAAAATTTCCCGGCTCATTAGACGTTATTGCAAAAAATTGATTAT
>JAHDCK010000391.1 GCA_020629915.1 Saprospiraceae bacterium | reverse complement strand
TTGCTGATCCCCCAGTCCCCGATGGAAGATGGGTGTATTGGAGTTCAACCGGGCAACCGGTGCCGCCACCGCCGCAGTCGTCTGCAGTGACCACAATTTGATTCGATGCCGTACAGCCATTCAAGGAGGCATATACGGTATAGGTGCCGGGCTGGCTGATATTAATATCCCCGGTGCCTATATATCCATTTGGTCCGTGCCATTCCATTTGGTCGTAGCTGTATTCAACGGTGGATAATGTCGCACTCTCTCCTGGACAAAGGTTAAAAGTACATTGCCCGCTAACCCACCCCGTTGTTGGGCTATTGTATTCGCAGGTTACTGGACAGCCGCCAGAGCCGCCGCCATTACCAAAGGAATCAAAACAGGATGTTTCCAATTTTCCATTACCGCCACATGCATTGCTGATCAATTTAAAATAGAGTTTGGAACCATCAATACGATATGAAATTTGCCCATAATCAGCACTCATGGAGGTTATCGTGTTAGTCCCATTTCCTTGCATTAGGCTACTCGATGATGACTGAAAATGGTAATAATCCAGTACTTGTATTTGCTGAGTTGCCAGGTCAACAATAGCCATAACAGTTGATGTACTATTATAGCAATTTACATAGCTATTCAGATTGACATAAAATGAATTGCCTTGACTCGTTGAAAAATCCATCACTTCAATCTCTTGTCCCTGGTTAATTAATACGCTTGCGGGTATGGAATTTTGGCAAACCTCAGCCCAACAGGACTCCGATAAATATGTTATCCCGCCACAAGCATTATCTTCAACAATTAAGAATAGTTGCTTATTGATTAGTTCAAAAGATATTTTTGCAAATGTTGCTTGAACAGAAGTAATGGTTCCCGTCCCTTGTCCAAAATAAGGGCTGGGAGAAGATTCATCAAAATGAAAATATTCCGATACCAATATGTTGTCAAAATCTACATTTATTATAGCCTGTAGGTTGGCGCTCATGTTATAACAATTGGTAAAAACATTTAAATTCACAAGAAACTCACCTCCACTTTCTGAGGAAAAATCCTTAATGAGAGTTTGCTGCCCTGAATAAATGGAGGCACTTTGCGGTATAATATTTTCATTTGTACAATTAAAATCAAAACCGGCATCGCTTAATGGACTATTACAGAAACCACTTACAATAAAATTATACGTATAAGTATCAGACCCGTATGCATCGTTAACAGTTAAAGTCGCTGAATACGAACCCGTATTATTATATTGAATAATCGGCCGCTCTTCCGTAGAACTAGAAGGAATACCACCGGGAAAACTCCAGTAATAGGACGCATTTGCACTGGCAGCTGAGTGATCAGAAAACATCACCGGCTCCCCACATTTAACATCTTTATTTTTGATGGAGATATTTGCCTGCGGCGGGTGTAGTTGATTCAAGCTATTTTCCCATATACCTGATATCGTCCCAACTCTAAGTTTGTTATGTGCATAATTGATTTTTAAAAAGTTTATATTTTGTCCGGGCAAGTTAAATCCATAGTGTTCCCAAGAAGACATATTATTATCTCTGTAATACACACCATTTCTTGTACCGACATATAGGCCTTGATTTGATCCCTTCTGATGCACTATTGAAGTTATTTTATACCCTCCTAACCCGTACGAATAATCGACCCAGCTATACCCACTATCCGTTGTTTTATAAACTTTGGGCGTACTCCCATTATTTAAAGTCAACCAAGCTACATTCGGATTTTCGCTATCTATTTCTATATTTCTGACCCTATAACCACCGGGAATATTGGTAGGTAACCTGTTTACCCAGGATTGTCCTCCGTTCGAAGAATAGTCGAGTTTGCTATTGCCATTAGAATAGTCAACCACATACAAAACTTCGGGATTAGAATGAGCTACTTTTACCTCTGCATAAGACCAGGCACTTTGAGATTGGATGCTATGAATATCCTGCCAGGTGTACCCATTGTCTATACTCTTTTTTATTTTATAATTGGTATAGTCAACAGCATAGAGTGTATAGTATTGATTGGGGTGTATCTGTACATTGTTATATCTTTCTCTATAGCCATTTCCAATATCAAAATCAAGTGAATTATAAGAAGGATGTCCATGTGAGGGGCCAGTGGTAGGCCTTTTAAAAAATACAGAAGGAGAGGGTTTTGCATATAGCCAAAAATTGTCAATAGGATTAACAGTAGCAGCATGTGCATCTCCCCCTCCCATTGGCTTCCATCTGTCACCATAAATAGATTGATCTTTTACAATCACTCCATTGTGATCCATCGCAGCCACTATAATATCTCTTTTGTCTTGAGTCATATCAAAACCCAAAGCCATTGTAAGGGGCAAACCATCTGCTTTTTCAACAAAAGTATTTCCTTTGTTTGTAGATAAAACCAATCCTCCATCATTGGCTACCCACACATCATTTCCTCTAATGATAATATCTTTTATATCCCCATGCATGTGAGACCCGCAATTATTATTTTGCACGTTATTGGGTTGCTCACTTAAGTCAACCTGGTCCGAAGTCCAGTACCAATTTTGCATTTGATCAAATGAAAAGCGAGGGGCTCTATTACTTGCCGCTACCACGAAATTAGGATCCGTATCAGATATGGCAAATTTAGTGGCCCATCTTATCTGAGTGGCACTCATAGTTTCGCCGAAGAAATCCCTGTTGCCAGAAGCATTGTTGATTACATTATTTGACCCACCACAGCAGACCTTGTAAAAAGAACTACCCGAGTCCGTAGATTTATAAAAACCATATCCGTCACCAGCTACATTAAAATATATAGCCACCAAGTTTGGCTGAGCCGCTGAAAGCGCCAGTCTAGCTCTGTTTTCTTGGTTATTCGGGTTGTTATTTGTTGGAAAGCCATTTGTGATTTGTTGAAAAGATTGTCCGGAGTTGGTAGATTTATAAAATTGAAACTGTTTGGAGTTATTATTTAGGACCAAAGTGTAAATGATATTAGAATTAGAAGGGTGAAACTTTACGTCTACCATATAATTTTTATGCCCAAAATCATACTTTGACCAAGTCTGCCCTCCATCATGAGATATGGCAATTTTACTATCTAAACCACTTGGGTTTACATCCGTTGCCACCACCTTATTATGGTTGTCACGTGCTACATCCACAAACATATATTCACTTCTAAAGTTGTCTCCAGCATAATTTACATTAGGGAAAGCCCCCCTATAGTCAATAGTGGTCATTTGAAAAGTCGCTCCTCCATTGGTACTTTTCAATATACCTACATCTGCTGCTGCATATATAACCGAACCATAACTGGGTGCAATCTTAATTTGATTGAAAGCATTAACTTCAGGTATGTTTTTAACCAAGCTCTCAGACCATGTAGTGCCTTTATTGGTTGATTTCCATAGTTGGCCTGTAAGACTGCCTGCAAATATTATATTGTGATTATTTGGATCAACATCTATGGCTGCTACCACTCCATTTTGCCCAGTATAATAGCAGTCATTTCTATCAATTTTTACAGGGACTGCCTTCCACTCTCCTCCAATCATCATTTGAGGATTAAAACTATTTTGATTTTGACTTTGGTTATTTTGTGTGTTTAAAGCAGCCGGAGGAATGGAATTTCCGCTTTCATCGAAATCAGACAATTTATAAGCCCTAATAAAGTCTCTATATGCTCTAAAATACTTATCCTTTTTCCATTCATTTTTTGTATAATAAGTATCATAGGCTGCATGGATGTGATGTATATTTGGTTTTTCTTCTTGTAATAACTTATAGTAAACAGGTATTTCTTCCGCTTTGTCATTAGCATTTACCTTTTGGTCTTCTTCCACAGGTTTTAATTTTGTTACTCTATACAATTCTTGTAAATGATCATATCGAATCGTCCATTGGCCACCACGGTGATAAAAGGAAGTATATAGTTCCTGATTTTTTAAATCGATATTAATGATAATATTGACAAAGTCATCCAGGAAGCCCTCCGTCTGGCCTTTCCATGTCAGGAATTGACCAGTCTTTTCGGTAGCGATCTTTTTTACCAATAATTTATCTTCATCCTGATCAGACAGATTAATGGTAAATTGATCAGGCAAATGTATCTCTCCGGCAGCATCCATAAAGTTGAGTGTTGCCCATTTTCCTTTCTCTTCATGCTTTCTCAATGAAAGCGTTTTTGAAGAAGCCAGAATAAAATCAGGATAATCTTTTTGATGAGCTTTAACATCTGTATCTAATTTTTGATTGGAGAAATAAGATGTCAAAAGAGAAGTCGAAATTATCTGACCCGTTGAATTGAAAGAACAGAAAAGGAGGATTAATGTAAATAGTCTAATTACACTCATCGTTAGTGAATTATAAATTTTGGTTAAATAAAAA
>JAHDCK010000390.1 GCA_020629915.1 Saprospiraceae bacterium | reverse complement strand
GTTTTACAACAAAAATTTGAAAAGGAAGTGCCGGTGTCTTTATTGGATTAACTACTCTTCCATTTCGTATATTCTGGTATTTTTATTATAAATATATTTTTCTACCCTGCCATCAACAGAATAAACTTCTCTGGAAGCTGCTGCATATTTGGTTCCCGAATAAGTCACTTCTATAGGACAATAATCCTCATCACAACCATAAATATTAATTTTACTAAAATATTCATAATTCTTATCTGTATCAAGAGCCGCTCCGTTATTATCCCCTGATTTTTCAATTTCAAACAATCGCCTGAAATCCATTCCATCGTAAAAGAAAACCGTTTCTACCTGAATCCCCTGCGCCAGATAATACCCGGAATTGTAAAATCCCCAGCGATTAAATCCATATTGTTGAAAGCCCTCAAAGGCAGCACCTTCTCCATAGGAACCCGAAACACATTTACAATCTCGCTCAAATTTCACCAACTCCCAGCCGTCCTCCACCTGCTCAAAACGACCAACCGAACCCATCGGCGCACAAGCATGACAATCCATTAATTGATCGCCCTCATAAGGATAACTCAATACAAAAACCAATGCCTGTTTCTTTTTGTCCTGGGTAAAATACACAATCGTATCCACTTCCGCCCGGTAGCCCGTTCCATCCTGAAAATGAATCAGCCGATCCTGATCGTCAAAATCTCCGGTGTTAAAAAAATAGGCAAGCAGTTTGAAATCAACAAATTTAGATACGATAAAATTATCTTTTCCGGGTGTTGCTACTTCAATTTCAGGATTGGGTTTTATATCTTTTTCAGGAGAAGTGGTATCTGTTTTTACGGTTGTATTATCTGCAACCGTTTCTGTTTTTGGATTGGATTGGCAGGAAAAGAGAAATAGAATTGAGATTATTATTATAAAATATTTCATTATAATATTATTTTATTTATACACATATTTAACTGGCGTAGGCAAAACTTACGCCAGCCATTACTTTAATATGAAAAATGTAAATATTTTTCTTTTTCTTGTATAACATTTTCGCCTCAGGTGTCCCACCTGACACCGGCAACGCAACCGATCTATTTTTAATCAGACAGTTTAATTATATAAAAAAACTACCTCTAAATCTTCTTCTTCCTAAGCGTCGCCTGACCATCCGTCGCAATCAAAACCCCAACTGCTCCCCTGGCAATCTCAGCCGCATTCCCCTCATCCGTATCAATATGCATTTCCAATTTATACTTAGGGGAAACTCGTATAAGAACATTTCCAAACGTCAAACTCCGTTCGCCTTGCCCAATGGCTACATCCACAATGTCCCGATCTTTCACCTGAAAAATTTCCGCTTCCTCCGGGGTCATGTGAATATGTCGCCAGGCACATATTACGCCTTCTTTTAATACAACTTTTCCCTTGGGACCAATAACAGTACAGCCCGGCGTATTTTCCACCTTGCCGGATTCCCGGATGGGCGCATCAATGCCCAAGAAAAATTCATCCGTCCTTGAAATCTCAATTTGATTTTTAGAACGGCAAGGCCCAAGGATGCGCACGCGCTCAATTTGATTTTTAGGCCCGACAACAGTTACTCTTTCATTGGCGGCAAACTGCCCGGGTTGAGAGAGCGGTTTCTTTTCGGTTAGCTGGTAGCCTTCGCCAAATAATTGTTCCAGTGTTTCCTGGGTGATGTGCATGTGGCGGGCAGAAATGGCAATCGGAATCGGCGGAACGGTATTGACTTTTGTTTCTTCCCGGATGAGTTTTCCGGCTTGCTGTGCGATAGAATATTGCTCGTCGGTTTTGATGGCCAGGAGCTTTGCCCGACTATGATTCCATGAAAAATCATATACGTTTTGCTCTTCATCTAATTGAGCGTCGTGATTTTTATCCTCGTTGATCATCGCTCCCAGAAAATCCAAACGCTGGGCAATCCGGTGCCGGATAACCGGGCTGTTCTCCCCTATTCCACCCGTAAAAATAACCGCATCCACCCCACCCATCAATGCAGCATAAGCACCAATATATTTTCTAACTCTATGTGTAAAAACCTGTATGGCGAGTCGTGCATTATCATCTCCTTCCGTAGAACGCTTGATCAAATCCCGCATATCTGAACTGCCTCCTGACAATCCTTTCAGCCCGCTTTCCTTATTAAGCAATTGATCCATTTTCTCAATGGTCAACGCCTCTTTATTTTTTAAATATAATAAAATTCCGGGATCAATATCGCCACTGCGAGTTCCCATCACTAAACCTTCCAGTGGAGTCATCCCCATACTCGTTTCTATAGAACGGCCATACTCAATCGCTGCTACGCTACACCCATTCCCCAGGTGACAGGAGATGATCCGCAATTCACGGATTTCCCGACCCAGAAATTTGGCGGCGACTTGTGAAACGTACTGATGGGAAGTTCCATGAAACCCAAAACGTTGTATATTATATTTTTCATTTAATTCTGAAGGAAGGGCGTAAGTTTTGGCGCGCCGGGGAAGGGTTTGGTGGAAGGCCGTATCGAAAACAGCGATGTGTGGCAGGTCGGTAAAATATTTTTTGGCGAGTTGAATCCCGGACAGGTTTACCGGATTATGCAAGGGTGCAAGTTCATTTAATTCCTCGATCGTTGCTTCTACTTTTTCATCGATCAACACCGCTTGGTCAAATGCTGCGCCGCCATGAACAACCCGATGGCCAATGCCTTTCAGGTTCATCTCTGCTGTCCGGCGTTTTAACTCAGCTACGACAAATTCGAGAACTGCTTCGTGTCCACTTACGGCGCAGGGAATTTTTTCGTCATCAATTTTTATTTCCGGAATATCGAGTAAGCGTTCCGCTCGTAAGACCAAAGAGCGATGTCCGTCCTGGGCATTGATCACTTCCGCTTTTATGGAAGAGCTTCCGCAGTTTATAATTAGGATATTCATATTATAGTATTTTTTTACATTCAAGAATCAAGATCAAATGACGAACGGACTTGTTTTTTACAAATTAGCTTTTTAAAATTATCTGCCGAATTTTTGAAAAACTATAAACCAGAGTTGTCATTTCGACGATAGGAGAAATCTTCTCTAGGAAATAGAAACCTGATTCCTAAGAATACTCTAAAGTTAAAGCAGGGAACTCCTGTTTTCCACCTCATAGAGAAGATTTCTCGGCAAGCCTCGAAATGACAAAATCGGGTGCACATTTGACAACTAAACATTTTAACATATAAAAAACATTCTCCCCACACTCTCTCATTAATTGCTCTTGCGCTTGATACTTGCACTTGCTTAAGTTCTTACTCTGGCAAATTTATCCAAAATATTTATAAAATTGGACGGCAATCGCTTCTTTGTTTCTAATATAATATTTTCAGGAATATCTTTATAAAAGGCTTCTGCAATCGCTCCTGCAATACAAGCAATCGTGTCGCTGTCTCCTCCGATGGAAATAGCATTGCGAATGGCATCTTCAAAGTCCGTGGATTCTAAAAATGCAATAATGGATTCGGGAACGGAACCCTGACAACTCACATCAAATTTATACACAAAGCGAATGTCATCCAATCGCTCATTCAGATTATACTCAAATACTAATTCTACATATTCTTTTATTTCTTGCTTTGATTTCCCGTTTCTAGCTAGAAAAATACACATCGCTACTGCTTGCGCACCCTTGACACCTTCCGGGTGATTATGCGTCACGATTGCACTCAATCGAGCGGCATTCATCACTTCCGCTTCTGTATTAAAAGCCCACCCAACCGGACTCACTCTCATGGCGGAACCATTGCCCCAGGAATTATATGGCTGCGGATCATCCATGCGGAGCCACTCCTTAAAGCGACCGCCGTACCCAACGCCCGGATAACGTTTCCCATATTCAAGAATAGCATCCTGATAGGATTTTGAATTTAAAATCGCATCTGCCACCGCAATAGTCAATACAGAATCATCCGTAAACCGGCATCGCGGATTGAACAAATCAAACTGCTTGGATTTTACATTATCCCATTCAAAACGAGAACCAATGACATCGCCTATAATTGCACCTAACATATTTATTATTTTTTGTTTTTTAGAATATCACTACCTTTACTCAACAAGATTTTACTAGAAATAATTTCGATTTTTTTAGAAAATTTCGGGTTTGGATAGCTCCGTGTGGAATGTTAATTTTGAGGGATGGAATTTTCAGGCTTGTTGGATTTTGAACTTGAGTTGTTAGCCTCCGAATCATTTTTTGTATCGCAGGCTTATTGAGATTAAAAAATTAACCGCCGAACTTTTAACCAAGCGTTGTGCCCTGTAGCCGTCAGGTGGGACACCTGACGGGAAAAATGTTTTCGTGTCAGGTGTCCCACCTGACACCAGCAACGCGCCCGATTTATTTTCGG
>JAHDCK010000389.1 GCA_020629915.1 Saprospiraceae bacterium | reverse complement strand
TAAGTAGATTTAAATTAATATGAAATATATAATTTTTACATTGTTTGTTTTTAGTAGTTTTATTTTAAGCAGTCAGGTAATGGTGCTAACAAATTTTGAAGGCGGGAATGGCCTTTTAAAAGAGTCCGGTCCTGAGAATTATGTAAAGGTAGAATCAGAATTGAAACCCGGAGACACCCGCAATGTACATTTCCATTGCCAAGTCATAAATCTCGATAATAATATTCCTTTGCAATTTGAATTGGAAGCAGAATTTGTCGGCAATACTGTTTTTTACAGTTATGATAATGTTTCATGGACGCGAAGCGATTCTAAAGTAAATGATATATTTACTATACCAATACAAAATGGCGCAGTTTATGTCTCTCATTTTCAGCCTTATGTTTATAGTCGGGTGGAACAATTTCTGGATGACCTTGAAAATCAAAACCACGATTTTATTTCCATAGAAGAGGTGGCTACCAGTCAGGGAGGATTGCCTGTGCGTTTAGTAAAAATGACAGACCCCTGCATTGAAGACACCAATAAAAAAATAATATGGGTTTTATGTCGACAACATGCCGGGGAGCATCCGGCCAGTTATGTTACGGAAGGAATGATGGAAGCTTTTGCACAGGAAAATTTCCAAATGAATCGCCTGCGCCAAGAGGCCGTTGTTTATGTCGTTCCTATGATGGATGTGGATATGCCTTTTGTGGGTGGAACCGGAAAAGATCAAAATCCTGTGGATTTTAACAGGGACTGGACTTCACCGACACACGATTCTCACTGGGATGTTGTAGCTGTGGTAAAACAAATGATGGAAGATACCCCGAATGAAATGGTTTTGTTTTTGGATATGCACACCTTTGCGCCCGGGGAACCAGCCAACGTTCATATTGCTTTGGATTTGGATGATCAGTTGTTGTTGACTCAAAATTTTATTGAAAGAACAAATTTCAATGGTGGCCAGGCTTATGACATTTTACCCTGGACAGATATAAATTTGGATGTATCACAGGATTATGTATACGAATTTCATGGAAATCCAAATTTGCTTTCTCTTACCCCGGAAACCGCTTTTGAGCTGGCTCCGGATGGAACGATGTGGACGGCTCAAAAACTATTGGATCAAGGTGTGGCTTTTGCGAAGGCTTCCAGTGATTATGTCAATGGCCTGGACAAACCCCTGGAACAAATCCTGGACAACAATGACCCGGATGTTGAGTTTAGCGGCAGCTGGATGACGAGCACGAATTTTCCCGGATACTATTCTGATGATTATTTATATGCCAATGCTGACTCGGATGCTTCTTTTACTTTTTCTATAACTCCTCCCTCCAGTGGATTGTATGGAATTAGTACCTATTACAGCAGTGATGAAAACAGAGCAGATAATGTCCAGTACGAGTTGTCTTCTAATGGAATAGTAAGAAATTATATTCTTGATCAAACTATTCTTGGTAGCAGATGGCGACATATAGATACGATGACTTTGCAGGCAGAAACTGAGGTAACTCTGACCATCAATGCTAACAACTCAAATGGCTTTGTCATTGCAGATGCTTTTAGGATTTATCCCATTCCCGATTGCCCAATTCCTACTTCTTCTTTTGATATAAATTCAAATAATACAAATATAATTTGTTATCCAAACCCTTCTGCCGGAGAAATTAACCTGGAAATATCTGAGGATAAAATTGAGGAAGGGCAGTTTTTTAAAATATATAATAAAGAAGGAAAGCTTATCCAGCATGCTACCCCTTTTAAAAATAAAATGAAATGGAACATCCATAATAAAGGTTTGTTTTTTATATATCTTTTTAATAAAAAGAAAGAACTGGTCAGTGTAGAGAAAGTGATTATAAAATAATTGCAGGGTAGAAGAAGTTTTTTAGCATGGCGACTGGGGCAGGTTCCATCCCGATGGCTGGCCTGACATGAAAGAACCTTTTCCTGTCAGGTGTCTCACCTGACAGTTTCAGGACACGATGACTTCCTTTATTTGGCGATTGTTTTTGATTAGTTGCTTACTTGCTTAGCGGTTTTTAGCCTGTTAGCGCATTTTGGATTAGACACAGCCTAATCCAGTCAGAAGGCATTTATGTACAAAAAGTGCTAGGGCTAAAGTCAAGCAAAAATTAAACCGGCTCAAAGATTATTAAATGGACAAACCCCAAACTTCATTTTTGTTTGGTTTTAATGGGTTTGTTAAAAAAACATACGGTAAATAAGGACTAAATCCTTATATTTGTTGCTATTATAAAAGTATAACTACACCAAAAGCTTTAACGACCAATACACCCATACTTGGTTTTTCATTTCAAACAAAAAATATAAAAACTATGAACCTCAGTAAATTTACAAAATCACTGTTTTTTACTTTTTTTCTCCTCATTGCTTTAAATTTTAATCAAACTCTTAATGCACAGGCAGGAGATTGCCCTTATCCCGTTATTTTTATGCATGGTTGGACCGGAAGTCATGCTTCCTTTTCTCCTTTGTACGACGATGCCAATTTTAGAAATATTTGGGGAGGCCTAACGGTTAATGATCACGTTTTTTGGGCCATGGTAAATGCTACGGATACCCATGATTACAACGCTGGATGGTGGGATTGTCCCATCGGTTCCTATTTAAATACAAATACACTCAATGATGATCTAAGAGGACCAGATGGTGTTTTCAGTGGGACTGGAGTTGGTGATGATGTCCGTTGGATTTTTGATAATGAAGATAATGTTTTGCAACCCGGCTGTCTCTATGCCTATAGCTTTGATGTGGGTTTAGTAGGCAATAATGCAGACAAATCCGGTAGTAATGATTCTCCTTGTGGAGATTGTTCGGATAGTAATGAATCTGCTATTTATAAACAAGGCTATGCCCTAAGCCGAGCTATTCAAGCTGTTTTAGATGCTAACCCTACTAAAGATAAAGTAATAATTGTCGGGCACAGTATGGGCGGATTGGCCGGAAGAGAATATTTACAAAGAACGGATGCAAGTGGAAACCCTCAATGGTGGATAGATCCTTCAAGCCCGGATGGTCATAAAGTAGCCAAATATATATCTGTAGGAACGCCTCACCGCGGGAGTAATACAGGTACCTTTTTCCACGAGGATGAGGGAGATGAAAGAGATGGACTGCAGGATCTCTTTAGTGAGGCGGTAAGAGATTTGAGATACCATTATTCAAATGATCACCCAGGGGTGTACTTATTTGGTGGTGCAGAAAACCAAATACCTTATGGTTGTGGGACGCTAACCGGTTTTTGGAGTAATGATGTCAACTGTGATGGTGATAAGAATGATGTTGTTACCGGAATTAATGAAGCAGGTTCACCTGCCTGGAGTGGTACCAGAGATAATCCGGCAATGCCGTTGCCTACTAATGTGCGATACACTTATTATGTCTCTAATGAATTAGGTGGGTTATTATCTACCTGTAAATACAAATTCTATGGTTGTGCGGGTGATGGGGTAGTAGATGACCAAAGACAATGGATATACGATGGTACCGGCGCAGGTAGAACGGAAGATCATATTGATGGAATAAATTATCCCGTTCCTTATGATGGTGTAGCCAACCGTCTTTCGGATAGAGTTACTGCTGAATATGGCGTATTTCATACCAGCCAACCCGGAGATATTCCTTATTTAATTCGGACATTGGACGAAGGGGATTATCCTAAATTTGCCTGGGATATTGATGTAAATATAACTTACTCAGGTACAGCCACCCAAACTCCCGAAGTTATCCCAACGGATGGAAACCGCGCTAGTGGCGAAGATCATGATTGGTATGTTTTTGAATTACCGGCTGCCAGCAGAGGAATTACTTGTACGTTCAAACCAACCGCTAACTTATCCGGTAAAATAGAATTGTTTGATGCTCCCGGCGATTATGAATTAGGGGATTCGCCCAATAGTATGAGCTTTGCAGCATCGGGCTCACCGAGTTTAATGACCTTCAAAGCTATCGGTTGTTTTGATGCCGCTACTCCTTATTATATTAGAATTACACACGATGCAGTTGCTGCTAATTCCTGGCAAAGTCCTTTTACCTTAAAAATAGAATCCAATGATGTGGAAATTCCAACAGCGGTAAATGCATACACCGCAACCCATGAAACGACTTCAAGCGATGGATGGACTCACTATTGGAAAGACAAAGATGTTGCACCAACTACTCCGAAAGATTTGCTTTTATTATCCATCTATAAAGATGCAACGGTAGATATAGTTCCTGCTCAGGTAACTCATGGCGTAACGGCTGTAGGTGGGCATGTTGATTTAAGCACAAACGCCTATGTTCCAGCGGGTGAAACCTGGTACGTAATGAACAGATACTGGAATGTTGACCCAAAGACTCAACCCTCTAGTCC
>JAHDCK010000388.1 GCA_020629915.1 Saprospiraceae bacterium | reverse complement strand
ACGATGAATGTCAAAGGCTTTGCCTGACACGAAAACGTTTTTCCCGTCAGGTGTTTCACCTGACGGTTACAGGGCACGATGATTAGTTAAAAGTTCGGCGGTTATTTATTTAACCTCAATAAGTTTGTTGTAAGTCACTCATAGAAAAAACTAAAGTTTGTTTTCCCTATCTTTGTATTATAAAATGTAAATATGACTGTAGAAGAAAGAGCGGTGCTCAAAGAAAAAATAATTATCTCTATCACTGAAACAGAAGCGGAGATCCTTCAACTGGAAGATGCCACCAAGCCTATTTCTCCGGAAAATTCCCTGGGAAGAATAACCCGCATGGATGCCATCAATAATAAAAGCGTGGCCGAAGCTACGCTCAGAACGACCAAGCGTAAACTCGGCAAACTGAAGCTCGCCCTGATCAAAATTGAAGAACCTACTTTTGGCGTTTGTCAACGTTGTAAAAAAGGCATAAATCCGCAGCGATTGTTAGTCATGCCGGAAAGCACGCATTGCGTTCGTTGCGCCCGATAAATTTAAATCCACTTTAGTTTGGCTTATTTTTCATATATTATTTTTAGGGTTTTTGTGGGTATTTTTTATTTCATCCCTTTTCGTTTGATTTACTGGTATTCTGATTTTTTGTCTTTCTTTTTAGGTAGAATTTTAAAATATAGAAGGAAAGTTGTTTTAAGAAATTTGAAAATAGCTTTCCCGGAAAAAGGGGAGGAGGAAATCAAAAAATATTGCAAATTATTTTATAAAAATCTAACAGATATAACTTTAGAGAGTTTTAAGGGGTTTACCCTGACTCCTGAGCAAATTGCCAGTCGCTACCGATTTCTCAATCCAGAGGTTTTAGATAATTTATATGATAATAAAAAAAGTGTTTTGCTGCTGGGAAGCCATTACACCAATTGGGAATGGGCACCCGTCTCTGCACCCTCCCAAACCAAATTGCCGATGGTTGGAATTTATAAAGGTTTAAAAAATAAATATATAGACAACTATATGCGTCAAAAACGCATGAAATCCGGAGTGGAGTTTCGGGATGCGCGGGAAACCTTTCAGGTATTTGAAGAAAATAAAAATAAAACAATGGGTTATGGTCTGGTGGCGGATCAAAGTCCTTCAAATATCGAGGCCGCAATATGGGTGAATTTCCTGAATCGGGAAACAGCCTGTCTGCATGGCCCGGAAAAATATGGACGAACCAGAAATTACGCCGCCGTTTATTTTGATACCCAAAGAGAAAAACGGGGGCGATACACCGTGTATTTTACCATTTTATCTCAAAATCCGGAAGAAACTCAACCCGGCGAGCTCACCCAAAAATACATGGCTAAACTGGAAGAAATCATCCGGAAAAAACCGGAAAACTGGCTTTGGTCTCACAAGCGCTGGAAACATAATCGGGAAGATTTCCAATCTTAGGAATGGAATTTTTCGCCTAAAAAGAATTTTTTACTACCTTTAAAGGTCTTTTTAATAAAATCAAACCCTATGAGCAGGATAGTTTATTCTGTATTGTCAATCATGTTTTTTTTAGTGAGTTGTCAACCCGCTAATCCGGAGCTTGAAAGCCTCAAAATTGATAACCCCAATTCTCTGCAGGAGAAGGAGCAAAATCAACTTATTGAGTATTGCCTTGAAATGGGCTGGGATTGTAAAAAAACAAGTGATGGATTGTTTTATTTTATAGAAAAAGAAGGAGAAGGACCGAATCCGACCTTACAAAATAAGGTAACAGTTCATTATTCCGGCACCTTATTGGATGGAACCGAGTTTGACTCTTCAAAAGATAAAAATCCCATTACTTTTCGGCTTGGAATGGTTATTCCGGGCTGGCAAAAAGGTATCCCACTCCTTAAAAAAGGTGGGCAGGGAAAATTATTGATTCCCTCTCAACTCGCTTACAAAGATAAACCCAATGGTGAAATCCCCGCAAATTCACCGTTGATTTTTGATGTTGAATTGATTGATGTAAAATAGATTTATATTAAAATAATACACCTTTTAACCTAAAACGATCTGAAAAACAGAGTGATACCCAATTGCTCTCCCCCTGCTAATTTCCCCACAGTCATACCCTTTAATATGAATTCAAATTATATTTGAATATCCCTCCATATTTGACATTTGCACCTCTGGATAAATAATGATTTAAACCATGAAACAGATCATCGCAATGGGCGGTGGGGGATTTTCTATGGAAATGGAAAATTCCTTACTCGATTCTTACATTTTGAAGCAGGCAGGAAAACGAACTCCTAAAGTTTGTTTTGTCCCAACCGCTAGTGGAGATGGGGAAAGCTATACCCTTCATTTTCACGGTATTTTTAGCAATTACGATTGTGAGGCTTCCCACCTTTCCTTATTCCGACCACCTACAAATGACTTGGAAAGTTATATTTTAGAAAAAGATATTATATATGTTGGTGGCGGCAATACCAAAAATATGCTGGCACTCTGGAAGGAGTGGGGTTTGGATAAAATCCTGTTTCGCGCCTGGCAGGAAGGGATCGTTTTGGCAGGGCTGAGTGCAGGTTCAATTTGCTGGTTTGAAGAAGGTGTGACGGATTCTATCCCGGGTAATTTGACGCAACTCCGCTGCCTTGGATTTTTAAAGGGTTCCAATTGCCCGCATTATGATGGAGAAGTGGAAAGGCGACCGGCATATCATCGCCTTGTCAAAGAAGGAATGATGGATGGCTTGGCAGCAGATGACGGGGTAGCTTTGCATTATGTAGATGATGAGTTATTCCGGGTGGTGAGTTCCACTCCAAATGGCCGGGCGTATCAGGTGAAAAGATCCGGCAGTCGAGTGATTGAAACCGAAATCCTGCCTGAGTTTTTAGGGAAAGAGGACCAGCAACGTCATGGGGGACGACAAAAGAATGCAAGTTAAATTTATATAAATTTTCTTAAATTAAAAATAACACTTCACTTTTCCTTTCTTTCCAAAACGCTTTTTTCGGCTTCTGCCAAATTCACCAAGCTGGAAAGGATTGAATTTTAAAGCGAGGTAAAAATCCGTTCCGCTCAAATCTCCTTTGCCCACAAAGCTGCCAATATTATCTGTACCAATAGTCAGGTAACCCAATCTCAGGGAAGTACCCATTCTAAAATCATTATATTCATATAAAATGATTGGTAATGCGATGCCAAACCAGCGATGCTCATACCTCGGTACGAGTGATAAAGAATTGGCTCTTTCGAGTGCGGCACCGGGAAGGGGAATGCGCTGTACTAATCCGGCATGAACATATATGTTTTCTGTAATACTATAATCTGCAGATAAACTCAGGGCGGCAGGCATCCACATGCCAAAGCGATTATCCTGAAGGGAAAAAGTAGAATCCGTCAGAGACTGTAAACTCAGGTCTGAGGTAAATTCATCCAGGTTTGTATTGTTTTCAAGCTCCTGCGCAGCAATAGTAAATATATCTTGTGTACTAATATTATGTTTTTGACTATTTTTTCTAAAATTTAAACGTCCCACATCAAGCAGTGCCGCTCCAAATTTCCAAAGGTAGCCGTCTCGGTTTCCTTCTATTTTATAAGTAGCTCCGAGGTCAAGAGCAAGACCCATTCCGTTGCGGGTAGGAGAATAATTTTCTGCTTGCTCGGCAGCAGCAGTTGTCAATCCAAAATCCACATTCGCTCCATAAAGCAAAACCGAATCACCGGGGTTGAGTTGGAAGGTCAGGGTTTCAGTGTTGTGTACAAAAACGCCTTCATAGGGAAGAAGGAATTTTAAATTTCCACCAATGGCGAGTTGATTGTATTCGCCCTGATTCAAATTATAGGCATAATTCAATCCAATTTCTCCCCAGGAGGCAACCCCTACTTTAAAGGGGGGAATTGAAACATCTGTAAAATTTTCTATATTATTAACATTGTTATAATTAAAAACAGATGGGACATTCTGTGCACTAACCATCGTTCGGAATCCGGAAAATAATCCAAAGCTGTGCCCATTCTCCAGGTTTACAGAAAAGGAGGGTCCTAAGATATGGACATTTGTATAGGCGTAATATCGGTTGACACCCTCCTTGAAATCAACAACCAGGTTTCCGGCTGGAATATCATTTTCATTATCTACCTCTGAAATAATTGTAAAATCCGATCCGTTCCGAGCCGCCTGAATTAAATTCGTATTTCTAATAAAAGTATAATTGTTATCTGCAAATATACCGGCTCCGGCAATATTGACATCCCAGCGGAAAGGGCTGAAAACAGTATTGGCAGGATTGATATATAAACTATTGACACCTGAAAAGTGCTCAACTTTTAAGCCTAAAGATTCCTGGGCAGTTATAAAATTTATACTTGAAATTAAAATACAAAAAGAAATGAAAAATGCTTTGGTTTTCATATTGGTGACTTGAGTGT
>JAHDCK010000387.1 GCA_020629915.1 Saprospiraceae bacterium | reverse complement strand
GAAGATATGCGCCGGTTAGAGCAAAAGTCTAAGTTAGATAAGTCAATTCCCTCAAAAACAGTTGCTCAACCTTTATCTTATGAAGAAAGGAAAGCATTAAACCGGCAAAAAAACAAGTTGGAAAAGGCCGTCAAAAAATGGGAGGACGAAATTGAAAAGCTGGAGGCAGAATGTAAAAAAATGGAAGAGAAAATGGCACAACCAGAGTTTTATGAAAGTGAGTCAGCACAAAAAGAAATTGAATTGTTTCAAAATAAAAAGAAACAACTGGCAGACGCAGAAACGCAATGGGAGGAATCTCAAATTACGCTGGATGATTGGATAGAAAATAATCCAATCCCGTAATTTAACGGACAGAAATTTTATTCAAATTATAATAATTTTACAAAGAACTCAGACAAATTTATAAATTGACTTTATTTTTATGAGAAAATTTTTATTATTAATTTTAATTACCTTAAGTTTTCAACTAATTGGCCAACGACTAACGCCTCAGTATTCTAAAGTAAAAATCATCTTGAATGGAGATGAGGATATTCGACAGCTTGGCGGCCTTGGATTGGATGTCACTCACGGACAATTAGCCAGAGGAAGATTTTTAATCAATGATTTTGCGGATTACGAAATTGATTTGATTAAAAATGCTGGATTCAAATATGAAATTTTAATAGAAGATGTAGTTCGTTGGTATCAGGAGCAGTCGCAAAAATTTCACGACCATGATCACGATCATGAAGGGCATGGCCACGAATTGTATAATCCAAATAAAACAACAGCCTCTGATTGTGTATCTTCCAATACCAATTGGGAAGTCCCGGATAATTTTTCACTTGGAAGCTGGTTAGGGTATTTTAGATATGATGAAATGATCATGCACCTGGATAGCATGGTCAACTCCTACCCTAACCTAATAAGTGCCAAAACACCCATAACTTCTACCCTAACACATGATGGAAATCCTGTATATTTTTTACGTATATCTGACAATCCTAATGTGGATGAAGATGAACCAGAAGCATTATATACCTCTCTTCATCATGCCAGAGAACCAGGTAGTCTTTCTCAGAATATCTTTTTCATGTGGTACCTGCTGGAAAATTACGACACTGATCCGGAAATAAAATATCTCCTCGATAATACAGAATTGTATTTTATCCCCTGTGTCAATCCTGATGGTTATAAATATAATGAAGTCACCAATCCTGGTGGAGGTGGACTTTGGCGAAAAAACCGAAGAGATAATGGCAACGGAACTTTTGGAGTGGATCTCAACCGAAACTATGGCTATGCCTGGGCATTCGATGACTTTGGTTCCTCTCCCAGCTCTTCTTCCGATGTGTACCGAGGCCCATTCGCTTCCTCCGAACCGGAAACCCAAAATGTGATGGCACTCTGTCAGGATCATCAATTTAGAATTGCCCTGAACTATCACACCTACGGAAATTTGCTCATTCATCCATGGGGCTATTCAGATACCCCAACAGACGTTCAGGAAACCTATGCCGCTTTTGCGGAATTACTCACAGAAGAAAACAATTACTTTTTTGGAACCGGATCACAAACAGTGGGTTATACTGTAAATGGGGTTTCGGATGACTGGATGCACGGTGATTCCTCTAAGCCACAGATTTATTCCATGACACCAGAAGTTGGAACAGGAGGTTTTTGGGCGCCGGAATCCGTCATTATTGATTATTGCAAAGCCAATATGCACCAAAATATGACAGTTGCTCGCTTGCTTTTAAATTACGGGGTAGCCAAAGACTTAACTGGAGGCGTCATTTTGGATTATGACAATACACTTAACTATTCTTTAAAAAAATACGGTTTGATGGACGGCGCGTTAAATGTTACCCTTACGGGAATAAGCCCAAATGTAGCTTCTACTGCCGGTACAAATATCCACGACTTGAATCACCTTGAAGCTATTCAAGCCACACTGGATTACTCCATTGTTCCAGGGACGCCAAGTGGCTCGCAGATAATACTGGGGCTTTCCTTGTCAAATGGAATTTACACTTATACAGATACTTTAACTAAAATTTTTGGTGGAGAGATTCCTGAATTTGAAGATGATGGAGAGGATCCTTCTAATTGGATTACAGCTGGTACCTGGAATTCAACAGATGAAAGTTTTTACTCGCCAAACAATTCATATACGGATTCTCCAAATTCAAACTATGATGAATCCATTGATAATTACTTCCAATACAATGGCATCATCTCTCTGACTGACCCGGAAATCATAGAAGCAAAACTGACTTTCTGGACCCATTGGGATATAGAAACAGAATATGATTATGCTATGGTTGAATTATCTGAAGATGGAGATATATGGATTCCTGCCTGTGGTTTATACACCAAACCCGGAACCGAATTTCAATACCTCAACCAACCGGTTTATGACGGGGTTCAGACAGACTGGGTTTTAGAAGAAATGGATTTGGAATATTACATTGGAAAAGATTTACATATACGTTTTTTGATGAGTTCCGATGGTTTTATAGAAGAGGACGGATTTTATTTTGATGATTTAAAAGTAATTGTGCGTAAGGAGGTTGATGCACCGGTAGGAACGGAAGATCTAATTTCTAAGTTAATTTCGGTTCATCCTAATCCGGCTAGTAATCAGGTTCACTTTGAATTCAACCAAACAGATTTTAATAATACAAATCTGATTATTTATAATTCAATTGGTCAGGTAGTTATAGAAAAATCTATCGATTCAAAAATAACGACCTTGGATAGTTCTGGTTGGGAAGCGGGAGTTTATCATTATAAAATGATCGAGAACGGAATTGTACTTGGAACATCCAGACTAGTGATTGTCCGGTAAAATAGGTTTATTAAAAAATCAAGGGGGAAAATGTTAAACCTTTCCAAAAATGGCACAAATATTGTCATTGTAATGTCAACTGTAATAAATCCCCATTCTTAAATTGGAATTGACCCCCAATAAGAATAAAAGATGCTCCACCCCATTTCGGGAGCATCTTTTTTTATTTTTGCTATCTCCAAAAAATCACGACTTCAGAGCATTTACCTCCAAACTTAGCCGGGCAAATAAATTCTATATCAGCTTTTTCAGTCAAATAAGTTAATACTTCCTTGTTAGTAGGGTCCACAGGGGGATCTGCTTTCCCTTTTGCAGCCTGAATTGCCGATTTGGATTGGCCGAGGTATTTTAACGGGCCTATATTTTCGATGCCCTTTTTTGCCAAAAAAGATTCAATTTCCTCTCCATTTGCCCTATCATAATTTGCAAATTCTAAAATAGAAATTTTAGAAGAGCCTTTTTTACTCATCACTGTCAGTCCGGATTCCTCACCGATATAATATATCATAACTTCTGCTCCACTCCGGGTAATTTTTTTCTTACTCGGTTTGCCAAATACGCTTTCAACATCCGACAAGGCATCTCCATTCTCTAATCCAAATAACTGAGTACTCGCTTTTTTGCTGGTAGAATTTGCACCTGGCCCACAAGAGATAAATAGAAAGACAAGACCTAGACCTAAAATTAAATACAATATATTACTTCTCATTTTTATTTTTTTTAACGTCACATTAATAAGAATTTCCATAAACTTAACTAAAATTAACAGCAAGCCCCTACATAATTCATCTATATTTGTAGAGAACAAATTTTTCACAAAATATTATTATCCATGAAACAATTAATCCTATTACTAGCCATTTTATGTACTAGTTTGGTAAACCCACAAATATCCTTTGCACAACCTGCTCACGTTATAAAGGCCCAGCAGGAAAAAGAAAAGCTAAAAAGAGAACAGGAAGAAGAACGGGAACGATTGAAAAAAGAAGAAGAGGATGAACGGGAACGTTTAAAAGACGAGGAAGAAGATGAAAGAGAAAGAATGAAGGATGAAGCGGAAGATGAAAGAGAACGTCTCAAGGAAGAACGGGAAGCAGAAAGAGAATTGCTAAAAAAAGAAAGAGAAGAAGAACGGGAAAGAATGAAGGCTGAACGGGAAATGGACCGGGAAAGAAGAAAAGCAGAAAGAGAAGCTAATGGTGGTGGAGACAGCGATGACGATGATGGCGGAGACAGCGATGACGATGATGGCGGAGACAGCGATGACGATGATGGTGGCGATTCTGAACGCAACAGTAAATCCAAAGGAAAAGGCAAAGGAAAATCCAAAACTAATAAAGGAGGTGACCGTGATTATGAGGGTGGGAAATCCAAAGGAAAAGGAAAAAATAAAGAAAAGAATAAAGGTAAATCTAAAAAAGGAGATTACTAAAATGAAAAAACCCTGGTCATATTGAAATGACCGGGGTTTTTATTTACAATTAAAATTTTTTAATAAAATTAAATACTATGGCAAATTTTTTTAATCCTTTAGACCCCATTAGTACATTTAAA
>JAHDCK010000386.1 GCA_020629915.1 Saprospiraceae bacterium | reverse complement strand
AGTTTTTTATAATAAGCATCTTTTTTTTCTTCTTCCAACATCCCCGCCTGGCCAAAAAGTAGGGCTTCGATTTGTAGTAACTGTCCCTGATGTTTTTGGATAATTTTTAGGGGCAAAGCCTGAGCGAGCATCTCGAAAGAATCGGCATTGACTTTCATGCCAAAGCTGCGGGCAAAATACTGATAGAAAGTTTCCTCCCAGTTTTTATTATTTTTTAAATATAAGATATTTATACTAGCAAAACGCGATTCCATCCGCTCTGCCAGCAGTCGGTCCAACCATATTCCCATCGTCAATTCTGGCACATCCTTCAGCCAGGGCTGACAAGGAATAGCATCCTGATTTGCTAATAGTGCCTGATAAGTAAGGAGCATTTTTTTATCCGTCCTTGGCTTTAGCTCAAGGCAGGGCATTTGCCGTTTTCCATTTTTCACCCGGACATCTTCCACAAAAACCACATGCAGGATAACATTGTCATAAGCTGGATCTTTTTCGTGTTGATGCTTATGCCAATCCGAAGCCCGGCAGTGCATTTCTACATTACCAGCCCAAAGCATATCCCCTATTTTAATTTTTGCATTCAAAAAATCCGGCCCGGCGTGCGTGTTGTGTTCTCCTGCTTCAATAATTTGAATGGTTTCTCCCTGGGTTGTTTTCAAATTTTTAAAATCAAATCTTTTGTACTTCCACAAAAAATGGACAAATCGCTCGTCTTTCATTTTATATATAATTTATTGTTTTTTATAAAAATTGTTACCTCTAAACCTCCATCTGACCGTGGTTATTGAGGTTCATGTTGCATTTTAAATGCTTTTAATAAAAAAATCTGTCACAACAATCCTGATAATTTTTCAGCATTTCTTTCAAATTTTCTGCACATTGATTTCAGAATACGAAACCTTTTTATCCTCCTGTAATTTATCCCCCGATAGTTTTTAACCATGAAAAAGGAAATGAATATGAATGTATTATCAAAGATTTGCGCTTTGATGTCTTTACCAGTTACCCGATCAGTCATTGTAACGCCCAATACCGGGCATTCTCCGGCAGAGGTGTTTGATATTTTACTGGTCGAAAAACAAGTCCCCCATATAATAGACGATATTTCTATTGAAAGTCCACAAAATATTTCTTTCAATGTTTCAGAAGTGTCTTTTAAAACCGGAAAATTTAAGGAAGAATATTCCTATGTAAAGGTGGAAGGCGTGATTTTGGAAAATGACGGGATACAGTGGGTGAAGACGGGAAAAAGCATACCGCTGGAAATGCTCTTATGGCGGGACGGTGCACCTGTTTTTTACGGGTACACCCATTTTAAAATGGATCCTTTTTGCACTTTTTTTACCAACTGGTCGGGTCAATTAGGCACGTCCGAGAATGGGCTCTAAACTGGATTAATAATGATGAATTACTAAAAAACCAAAATTGAAATTTTAATTTCCAACCCGGTCTAAAAACTGAAAACTCTGCCAAATCCGACCGGTTTTTCCCTCCCGGCCAATGGCTTCAAACGAATTGACGACCTCTTCAGAAATCATAAAATGAACCAGAACACCATTTTTCGCCACTCCCTCTGGCGGCAGCAATGCTACTAAAGAACGGAAGTATCCGGACCCGACTCCGGCTTCTGTTCTTTTTAGCCTTGTTTTTAATACAAAGACTTCCCGCTCTCCAAATTTTTGGCGGCCCATACTTTCTACTTTTGTCTCAGCATACTGCTCCTGAAAATCAAAAAGGTACCCTTCCAAAAGGTCTTTAGATAATTTTTCAGCAAAATCAGAATCCTTTAAATCATCCAATTGAGTAAATGCCCCAATCTGCAGGCTTTCCTTCATTTGGCCGTTTTCTTCGTGAATTAGTTGGATATAATTTTGATTGTAGGCTTCTTCGATCGGTAATTCGGCGTTGATATTTTCCATGTAAGCCAGAGTAAAGGCCGTCGGTGCCATCCCCCATTTTTCACAGCGGTAGTCATCCGCTACAAAGCGGTGATCCAGTTTTTCACCATTGGAAAATTCTTCGCAGGAATAAAAAACCAATATGAATAAAAGCCATCCAAAAAGGGATCGGGTCATGCGCATTTAACTTGTTTCCGATGTTAAAGATAAGGCTTATATTCTAATTTGAAACAGGATTTTATCAATTGTCCGTAAATGGGATTTTGCGATAAGAGATCAATATTGCCCAGGAGGACGAGATGTCTCCTGGCTCTGGTCAGCGCGACATTGAGTTTTCGATCAACGGTTTTGGCATCAGCGGCTTCGGAGACGGAGATCAGTTGCTCCAGTTGCGTGGATGCATTAACACAAAATGATATAATAATTATTTCTCTGGCACTTCCCTGATAGCGTTCTACCGTATCGATAGTCAATCCATCCGTTGAAATATTTTCTTCTATTAATGTTTCTTTTATTTGAGCAATCTGGGCGCGGTAGGGCGTGATGATACCCAGTGTCTTTCCTGGTATAATTTTTTTATTATTATTTTTAAAAATATTATAATATAAGCGAGTTAACTGAGCTGCTACTTCTGCTTCGTATCGATTTGTTTTATTAGTTTTACTTTCTCCATCTGCCGGGGTTGGGATAAAAATTAATCGCTCTTCACAGAGGATGCTCTCCAGGTTGTTTTCCTCTGTCTCCGGATGATAAGGAATAGGCTCTAGTTGTTCGAGGTGAGCGGGGATGGAATCCGGCAATACATTTAAAGAATTATTATA
Source organism: Saprospiraceae bacterium (assembly GCA_020629915.1). Lineage (GTDB taxonomy): Bacteria > Bacteroidota > Bacteroidia > Chitinophagales > Saprospiraceae > JAHDCK01. The sequence continues at coordinate 1,681 of JAHDCK010000386.1, read as the reverse complement.
AAAATACTCCTTGGGGAATTGCATTATATCTTTGTGCATTCTCCCCTGATGGCTCAGTTGATCATAAGCCTGGTGCCATTGATTTTTTTCAGCCAGTAAAAACAGTCGCTCAAACAACGAGTTTCTTAAGTTATATAAATTAATTTTATTTAAATCTGCGTCTTCTACTTTTGACAATTCCGTTTTTTGCATGACAACGGCTGGCAGTTGCTTGTGGTCTCCAATTAATATGAATTTTTTAAATTTTATTAAAATACCAATGAGCATCGGCTCTAAAATTTGAGAAGCTTCATCAATGATAACCACATCAAATGAATGAAACTTAAATAAGTCTTGCCGCCCTGCGATAGAAGCAACTGTAGAAACAAATATTCGATGATTTTTTATAACTTCTAATAAGGCGGCCCGCTTCCTTTGCTTATCCTGAATATAATCCCAGGTTTTTACATCAAACAAGGCATGATGAAATCCTGGCTGAATAGAATTCCGAGAACCGATCCGAAGATAATTATTTTTCACCTCTTCGCTGATAGATTCAATGGCATGACAAATTTCATCCACTGCGCGATTGGTATAAGCCAGCAGTAAAATATTCTGATTTGTACTATAAAACAAATGCTCTACCATATTTTTCAGCATCACACTTGTCTTACCCGTACCCGGCGGCCCCCACATCAGAAAGTAATCTTTAGCCAAGATAGCTTTTTGAAAAATACGTATTTGTTCATTCGTCATGTTTCCCTTGTCTGCCGGGATGGGTAAATCACCTTCTGCTTGTCCGGGCGGTTCCAATCCAAGGAGCAATTGCCTTTTGTCCGGTGTGCCGGGCTGGAGGGGATAATTGTTCATCTGAACTGCATAATCCGCAAAAGCAAACAAGCCTTTAAACATATCGGTATAACTTTTATCCATAAAATCATGTTCCAGATTCCAGTGGGTAAAAGTTTTAAAAACAGCATCGTTGTGTTGGCGGGAGCGCAGGCGCACCTCCACCGTTTCTACATCAATTTTTGTTATACTACATTTAAAAATTTGATTATCCAGCACGGTGGTTTGTTCATTGTCGAAGGGATAGAGGATAGCAATATCGCCCTGCCGGAAATTGGCCAGGGGATTAGTGCGTTCCGTCCGGTCGAAAAGAATGCGAGGTTCTACCTCTGCTGCTTCGTTGACGGCAATAGTAAGGTGATTTAAAATTTCAAAATTATCATATTTATCTTCAAAATGCGTCAACCAAAGGGAAGCCATTCCATTCATGCGATCCACACCGTGCATTCCGGTTTTGGCGAGCTGTTGTTCTCTGCCTATAAAGCCACAAAAGGCAATGAAGTATTTTTTTTCAAGGGCAGAGAGCCCCATGTAAACCTCTTTAAAAATATTTAAATCCCGCTTGTTAAATGTCTTGCTATTTGGATTGGGGCGAATAGAATCTAAAACATTCGTATTTGAAAAATCTTTTGCAGTAAGGTTAGCTATCTGTCTTTCCAGAGCAACCATTTCATTTCGGAGCTGTAGAGCTTCAAATTGTGGTGCGGGATAAGCCGGAGCAAATCGCAGGGGATTGACATCCAGTTTTGAATATAAAATAAAATTAGTTGAATTTGTATTATCTTTATAGACAGATTTTATCAATAAATCATAAAGTAAAGTCTGTATATAATGACTTCTACTCAATCCATGC
>JAHDCK010000385.1 GCA_020629915.1 Saprospiraceae bacterium | reverse complement strand
ATTATCCAAATGTTATTTAAAATTTTAAGTTTAGAAAGTACTAAGTTTAATAATATTCTTCAAGCAATTATGGAAATAAGTAATTCCGAACCTGATCTATAATATTTTTTTTATGCTATTTTTATAAATAAAAACTATGCTCCCCAAACATAGAACCCTAGTCCCTTCGGAGACAATCCAAACACCTTCTTAATAAAACCCAACGCAATTTGAAAAAACGAACCATACCAAAAGGTCAAATCTTCCAAAGAAGCGGCGAGTTAAATATTATATAAAAACATATTATTTCTACTCCACCCGATCCATCTCCACCACTTCTTCATCCTGAATAAGCACCGCCTTTGAAACTGTTCTCTTTGCATCCCCTAAAAAACTCAATCGTTACTTCAAGTGGGCCTTTCAAAATTACAAGCAGATTTGGACTCAGGAGCATGGGAAAGAAAAAATCAATCCATCCTGCAAGCATCAAAACTGGATGTCGGCTATATGATTGTAAAAGCAAAAATTAAAAAATAATTCATAAGTGAATTATTTTTTCAAGGCTTCCATCTCCTCCTTTGTATTCACATTCCTCAAATACTTCTGATCAAAATCTTTAATCAAATGTGTATCTGAATTGATCAGCACCTTTCTCGGACAACTATAACCCAAAGTCATAAATTGAACTAATTTCAAATAACTCTTTGGCTCATATATTGTCAACAATGGATCGGCAAATCCGGTTTCCGAATTGTAAAATGCCGTAGCGATATTTTTAAAACTCCTTTTTTCTAATATTTTTTTTATAATTTTATTATTCACAAAAGGCAAATCACAAGCTACTACCAACCAGGCCACATTTGGATTTTTCCGAAAGGCAGAGAGGATCGCCCCAAACACTCCAAGGCCGGGATAGTTATCCGCAATCGTCGGAAAGGCTCCTAGTTCCCCCACTTGATCCTCGCGACAAGACAAGTAAGTTTTTTCGCAATTACTTTTTAAAATATCATATAAATATTCTCTTTGTGCTTTGCCGTGATAAATTATTTTTCCTTTGTCTGCCCCCATCCGGGTGCTCCTACCCCCTGCCAGCACCAACCCATAAACCGGAGCAGGCTGTGAAGTATTTTTTATATAATTAATTGTTTCATTTTTATTATTAAAATCAACAACGGGAATTTCTTTTCCGTTTATTTTTTCTTTTAAAAAGTCCGGAATTTCATTCACGTTTTTATTTAATATAAGTTGAATATCTGTTAATTGTTCCAGTCTTCGTTCCAGTGAACCCAGCTTCGCCTCATCCAAAACGACGATTTGTCTGGCAGCCGGAAAGTGATTGCCATTCACCAGCAGGACATCCATTTCATTAAAGCCTATTTTATAATCATATTCATTAAATCCTCCTTCAACTTCAAGCTGATGATATTTCTGACAATCCAATACCCCAAGCGAAAAATCCGGCTCTGCCAGATCTTTGGCGTGAGAAGCATCTAAGTAACCGACTTTATAATCCATCAATTCCTGCTTCATCGAAATAGCCAGTTCCTTAATCGCTCCGCAATTCGTCCCTACAATCGCCCATTCGTTTCGGTGATATTTTCCGAGGTGGGGTTTGGCCAGCTTCGGATGCTTTTGATGTTTTTTCATAACTTTTCTTTTTTCAAAGTTACTCCTTTTGCTACAAAAAAAGATAACTTCGCATGGGACTTTCCACTCATTAAAAATTAAAAGGGAAAACACAACTCCGGCAAATGCAAAACAAGTCAGAAAAATATTCCTTAATTATAATATTTATAATTCTAATTTATTTTCCGGTATTCCTTCACCTCGACCTTCCCTCCCTCTACCTCTGGGACGAATCTACCAACGCCCTCCACGCCCTCGACATGGAAGAAAGCGGCAACTACCTCCGTCGATTTTTCCAGGGACAACCCGACAACTGGGAAACCAAACCACCCTTACTGACCTGGCTTCAGGTTTTTTGGATCAAAATTCTGGGGCCAACGGAACTCGCCATCCGAATGCCTAGCGCGCTTTCCGTTCTTGGAACGCTTTTTCTTATCCTCCGATTTTTTTGGAAGGAATTCAGGAATCTGGAAGTTGGTATTTTTTCGGGATTGATTTTAGTGTGCAGTTCGGGTTATGTTTGCGAGCACGTTTCCCGGACGGGCGACCACGATGCCCTGCTGATTTTTTTTCTGCTTGGCGGGTTAATTTATTTTTACAAATTTTTAAAATACAAGGAAAAACAAATATTTTATATTACATTATTTACTTTGTTTTTTATCGGCGGTGTGCTGACCAAGAGTATTGCCGGGTTGTATTTTGCTCCTGGGCTTTTAATTTTTACTTTACTAAAAAAACAATTTTTCCCCACCATTAAAAACACTTATTTCTGGATAGCCGTCGGAAGTTTTTTTGGGATCATCGGGGCTTATTACGGATTAAATGAATGGTATTACCCCGGCTATCTCGAAGCCGTTTGGAACATGGAACTTTTTCCGCGCTTCTTCAACACAAATGATGAATTTCACAATGTCCCCGACCCCTTTTATTTCATTCGCAAAATAATAACTGAAAAATTCGTATTCTTTTTTCCTGCACTTATTGTTGGATTGGCATTTGTTTATTTACAAAAAAAGAATCCTTTCAAAGATTTTATATATCTTCTTATAATTATAATTAGTATATTTTTAATTGCTATCTCCAATGGCGCCTTCAACACCTGGTATGATGCTCCTGCCTATCCTATACTTGCAACGATTGCCGGAATGGGAGTGTTTTACATATATGACTTTATTAAAACCAAGTTGAGTTTTAAAAGAGGAATTTACAATTCATTATATACCATATTTTTCATTTCTATTATTTTTTATTTTCCTTATAAAACGATTCTCACCGAACAATGCTACTTCCCAAAATGGCAAAACCATTATCCTCACTATGGCGATTATTTAAAAAAATTAAAATCCGAAAAACCCAAAGTCAAAAATATATTCATCATCGAAAAAAGAGTCAACCGCCACCTAATGTTCTACGAAAAGGTTTTCAATAAAAACTATAATTATAATATCAAACACTATATAATATCAAAAAAAGACCGTACAAGGATAAGTGATTTAAAAATCCCGGCAAATCATACCTTAATGATTTGCGATAATAAAATTAAAAATAATATATCAAATCATTTCTACTTAGAAATCCTCGAACAATTCAGAACCTGCACCCTATATAAAATTTCAAATAAAAAATAATGACATCTATTCAAAATCTTCGGGAAGTTGCTGCCCTCTTTTTCAAACTCGGCTGCATTGCCTTCGGTGGCCCGGCAGCGCACATTGCCATGATGGAAGACGAGGTCGTCCAAAAAAGAAAATGGATGACCGAGCAGCATTTTCTGGATTTGATAGGAGCGACGCACCTCATCCCCGGCCCCAATTCCACGGAGATGACCATGCACTGTGGCTACGAGCGGGCAGGCTGGAAAGGATTATTTGCTGCTGGTATTTGTTTTATTTTTCCGGCAGTGATGATAACGGGAGCATTCGCCTGGGCCTATACTCGCTATGGACAATTGCCCGAGGTCGAAGCTTTTATATACGGCATCAAACCCGCTGTTATTGCCATCATTTTACTGGCTGCTTTTCGCTTGGGAAAAAAGGCCGTGAAAAATAATCTCCTGATCATTTTGGGTTTAGGAACTTTGGTTGCTTGTCTTTTTGGAGTTAATAAAATGCTTGCTTTATTGGGCTGCGGGTTAGCAGGTGTGATTTGGTATTTTATTATAAAAAATAAAAATAATCCCAATGTTTTTGCACCAATATTATTATTCCAACTTGCCCCGGAAATTAAAATCAGTACTTTAAATATATTTTTTTCCTTCTTGAAAGTCGGAGCGATTCTCTACGGAAGTGGTTATGTCCTCTTCGCCTACCTCGATTCCGAACTCGTCGCCAACGGCTGGCTCACCCGCCCCGAACTGCTGGACGCTATCGCCGTCGGGCAAATTACCCCCGGCCCGGTTTTATCTACCGCTACATTTATTGGCTGGCAAATGGGAGGCTGGCAAGGCGCACTCGCTGCGACAGTTGGCATTTTTCTACCTTCGTTTTTATTCGTATATATTTTAAATCCTATCATTCCAAAACTCCGCCAATCAAAAATCATTAGTGCTTTTCTCGATGCGGTAAACGTAGCAGCCGTTGCCTTGATCGTTGCTGTCTGTATGGAAATGGGTCAGGAAATCCTGACGGATTGGCGAAGCATCCTGATTGCCGTGGTGAGTATTCTCCTCGTCTTTCGTTTCCAGAAAATAAACCCGGTTTGGATTGTAATGGGTGGAGCCGTGCTTGGCTATTTGCTGAGAATATTGTAACGACGGTTTATTGGTTTTCAGAAAATAACCGCCGAACTTTTAAAAAACAAAAATAAAAAGTTGT
>JAHDCK010000384.1 GCA_020629915.1 Saprospiraceae bacterium | reverse complement strand
ACCATCCTTCATTATCAATAATAGCAGAAAAATCCATATTACCAGAAACGATATTTCCGTTAATAGTTCCCCAATTATAAATAAACTCATTGCCCTGACTGGAGCCATTGCTCGTTAGAGAAACCTGAGTATTAATGCAGGTGATTTCTCCCCCACCCTGAACCATGGTAACCGGAGCATCAAAATCAGCATTGACGGTCACAGAAGTTAGATTAGAACAATTCGTATTTGTATTAATTATCTCCAAGGTATAAGTCCCGGCAGAATCAACAACAGCCATTAGATCACTTTGACCTGAAACAATATTCCCATCGGTAGTGGTCCAGGTATACAAATATTCGATTCCATTGGAAGAGGCAGAACCATCCAACAAAAGAGTCGTATTCAAACAATTCAAATCTGTGGCAGGTTGAATAATGGCATCCGGTAAGCCCGGAGGTGGATCAACTGTAACACTTTCAGAAGACATACATCCATTTATCGTATTTGTAATTATTAATGTATAAACCCCGGCAGAATCGACCATGGCCTGTAAGGTATTCCCTCCACTTATAATATTTCCATTCGCCGTTGTCCAGACGGTTAAAAAATTTCCGCCAGCACTGGAACCTGTTCCATCCAACATCAGGGGCTGACCGCTGCAATCCAGACCTCCGGGCGAAGCTACCATTACAATCGGTGAGGTCGTGTCTATTTGTACTGAAATATCAAAAGTATTATTGCAATTATTATTTATATTTAAAACTTCTAAAGTATATATTCCGGGAGCATTTACCTCTGGATTTAAAGTAGTTTCTCCAGAAACAATATTGCCGGTATTGGTTATCCAATTATAAGAAAAATCCGTACCTGTACTGGAACCCGATCCATCAATATATACATTTGCATTATTGCAATCTATAATATCATTCACTGTAGCCGTTGCTAAGGGTGAAAGCGTGTCTAATGTCACCACTACAGAATCTGTTGAGCTGCAATTTGTATTTGTATTTAAAACCTCCAAATGATAAACCCCTGCGGCATTGACAGCAGGAGAAATGGTCGTTCCACCGGACAGAATATTTCCAGAAGCGGTTGTCCACAAATAAGAAATACCTGCCCCGGTTTCCGATCCCGTTCCATCCAAACTGACGGAAAGATTATTACAATCAATCAAGGCATCAATTCCTGCTTCCACATCAGGATAATCAGCCGAGGGCGTCACCAAAACCGTATCCCTTGAGGTACAGCCAGTCATGACACTATACACTTCGTAAATATAGGTTCCAATAGCATCTACTGTCGGGCTGACATCATTCCCCCCCGAAAGGATATTTCCATTAGGTGTCGTCCAGTTATAATTAAAAAACTGTCCGCCATTGACCCCACCGGGATTAAGGGATACACTTCCACCTGTGCAGCCGAGTCCGACATCCGGGCCGCCATCCGCTCCCGGAGGATTAAACAAGGCAAAAACCTCAACGGAATCTGTTTGTTGACAAAAGTAAGTCCCGTTATTATAAGTAACGGTCAAATAGTACATACCCGCTGAATCTACAGTTGGAGATAAGGTATTATTTCCTGAAACAATGTTTCCTGAATTTGTAGACCAATTATAATTATAAAAATTTCCTGAAACAGAATTGGAAGCATCGATCTGAATGGAATTATTCATACAATTGATAATGGGCGGAGACTGGATATCCGTTGATAAGTCAATCACATTCAAATTTACCTGAATGACACTATCACATCCTGCGGCATTCGGAATTGTTGCTGTGTGAAATCCGGAAGTGTTAAAAGAGAATGCACCTATATTAAAGGATTCTCCTTGGCAAATAGTTGCTCCTATGCTTCCGGTTGTATTGGGGGAAACATTTACAACTACAGTATCCCTGGCTACACAAATTGGACTAAAAAATATATCATCTAAAGCAAAATCATTCCCAATGACGGTGGTATTTTGATTGACAATGCAGATTTCTGCCGTTGTAGCTGAACCCGAATTCCAGGTTTCATAAAATTCCTCCCAAATACAGGGAATCGTATTAGCGATAAAAGGATTGCCCAATAAATCTCCATTGATTGAAAATTGTAAAACAGCCGGATCGGAATCATCTACATTTTGAATCCAGGTACTAAAAATAAAATCCGTATTCTGTGGAATAGTTACCGTCTGACACCAAATATCCTGATTGGGAATATATGACCCGTTAACAACTAACATGTCTCCGCCAAAACCAGGCGTATGATCCGGGCACCACGCAAAAAGATCACTCCAAGGCGTTGTATAAGTACCTTCTACACTAACCGTTCCCCAGTTTCCTCCAAATCCCGGAACGTAATCACTTGTAAATCCAGTAGTCCCCATGCTAAAATCACCATTGACAACCAGATTTTGATCCAGGGAAACTTCTGCATGAAAAACGTAACTGGTAGTAGACGTAGGGGAAGCGGTCGGATTAAGGGCTTCCGGGTCGCTTAAGCCGCCGGCCGGTGTCCAGTATTCATTGATAAAGGTACCGGTTGAAGCATTAATAAAAGGAGTTAGGGTAACGGATTCTCCCTCGCAAATGGTTTCATCGAAACCTGCATCAACGGTTATAGAGTTACATTGCCCGTAAAGGTAACTATGCCCCAAAAGACACAGCAAACAAATTACAGTGGTTCTGATTCTGTACATATTTGGAAGGATTTAAGGCTTTATGTTCCTAGAACATTTATTTAAACGATCAGAGTGGATCTAAGTAACGGCGTTATTGTTGTGTAAAATTAAACAACCTTTGGGTAGAACGGAAAGGAAATGGCGGTTATTCTTTAGACTTGCCTGACAAAAACCGGGATAAAAGAAAAAACGAGATTAGAATCGCACTCCGGCTTTTAGGTTAAAATGCTCAAATCTATTTGACCCAAAGGAAACTTTAGGCTCAAAATAAAATCGGTTTTTGAATGCGGAAACCCTGCCTGTTAAAAATATCCCGTTATCCGAATTTTGAAAAATCCCAAATCCAAGACCATGGTATTTTTGTTTTCCAATTAAAAAATTTAATCCAATATCACTCCGAACACCATAAACTGCATAATCCTCTGAAGTCATGGAGACATAAGCCTGAAACCATTTTTCTTGAAAGATGCATTTTATATCAGGGAAAATATAATAATAACCAATATACCTTTCTACCATATCATCAGGCTTTCTGTTTATATTCTCGAAGAAAGGCAATTGACCAAAAAAAACACCTAATTCAACGGTAAATTTCTTGTACAGAAAACCGTATTTGGTTCCAATTCCGAAACCCGCTTTATGTAGAAATTCTTCTGTTCCTATCAGTTGATCGGTCAGTTTGGAATATTGGATATTTACCAGGAGAAAGGGTTTTAGTTCTCCCTGAAAATTATACCTCAACCCAACCCCTGTCCCCTTAAATGTTTGGGTGTGTCCGTGACTTTCTAATCTAGTAGCAGATAATGTTCTGGTTGATTGCCTTAGTTCACCAAAAATTGTATGCATCGTCACCTCCCACTTCATTTTTTCTCCCTCTGTCTGACTCTGAATTCCAGAAACTAACCCAACAACAAAAGCAACAATTAAAAAATATTTCATTTTAAAATCTATAATATTTAATTTAAATTACCAATTCTTCAATATACTGTATCCTCAATTTTAAAGTTCACCAAATTTTAATTACACTCCAAACGGATTTGTGCCAGAGGTAAAGACTACTTTTGCGATTTTCACAAAATTTAGAATTCCATTTTGGAGGAACTTAGACCTGCTGTTGCACTATTCCGGTAATGAATTATCTTTGCACAAAAAATGCCGGATAAAATTACAAGGAACAATAAAACAGCTTTGCTGTTTGGGGGCAGTGGCCTTGTGGGAAGCTTTTGCCTGAAATTTTTACTGGAATCTCCAAATTATTCCAAAGTCATTTCCTTTTCACGACGGCCCATGAAATTAGAACACACCAAATTGGCTCAGGAAATTATTGATTTTAATCGTATAAATGAATATTCCAACCTAATACAGGGAGATGATTTGTATTCCTGCCTGGGGACAACCATCAAAAAGGCCGGAAGTCAGGAAGCCTTTTCCAAAGTGGATTTAGAATATGCTTTTCAAATTGCCAAAATTGCTTCTGAGAATCAGGTGGGTCAATATCTTTTAGTTTCTTCGGTTGGTGCAGATCCCGAATCCCGTATATTTTATAATCGTATAAAAGGAAAACTTGAACGAGCCGTTGCACAACTTCCCTTCTGGTCTTTACATATATTTCAACCTTCTATACTACTGGGAGAAAGAAATGAAAGTCGCTGGGGAGAATCCATCGCAAAAGTTATCGGAAAAGGATTTGACAAACTGTCCGGCGGTTTGCTGACCAAATACAAACCCGTAGAAGCGGAAGTAGTAGCCCGGGCAATGATCGCTGCTGCTCAAAAACTGGATGGAGGAAAATATATCCATC
>JAHDCK010000383.1 GCA_020629915.1 Saprospiraceae bacterium | reverse complement strand
TGAACTAAAAAGATGTCGCCATAAAACATATAGTTAATTGTGTCCACCTACTTAAAAACAATTCTCGCTATAAAAAGGCTCAAAAAGCTCATTTAATAATAACGATAATTATATATTTTAAAATTAATAAACAATATTTGAATTTTAAACCCCACAAAGGTAAAATTTTTGACCAAAACAAAGGGTTTTACCTTTTAGGTAGAATAAAAGCAATTGTCTATATTTGTTATTCCACTTACCTTTACTCTCAACGAATAATTTCAACTCAACTATTTTAACTTCATTACAATGCTAAACCAAAAATTCTCTGTTCTTTTTGCACTGATTATTATTTCTGCTTCCCTTTCAGCGCAGTCCAAGACAGAATCACTGTGGCAGGAAAGCAACGCCAATGTTATTGAACTAACCAACTATAAAGAAACCTGGATCGTTCCACAGGAATATAATTTATTTGAGCTGGAATATGACCAAATGACCCAAATCCTTGATTTGGCTCCGGAGGAAGATATTACAACTCCTGCTTCTACGGATTTTTATATCTACATTCCGATGCCTTCAGGCCAATTGCACGAATACTCCATCGAACGTACTTATGTCATGGATAAAATCCTGAATGATCAATTCCCCATGATAAAAACCTTCATTGGAAAAGGTATATCTGATCCGGCAGCTAGTATTCGACTCGATTATACGCCTAAAGGATTCCACGCCATGATTATGAGCCCGAATCACTCTACCGTTTTTGTCGATCCTATTTTTAACTACGACACCAAATATTACGCTGTCTATTATAAAAATAATTATACAAAACCGATAAATGATTTTGTCTGCCATGTGGAAGATGAGCTTCATGGACATCAACCCGGTAGCAATTCCTCGCTGTTGCCTCAAGGAGATTGCATTCATCGCGAATACCGACTGGCCTTAGCTTGTACCGGTGAGTACGCCCAGTTTCACGGTGGAACAACTGCAGGAGCATTAGCCGCTATGAATACAAGTATGAACCGGGTTAATGGTGTTTTTGAAAGGGATTTTGCCATTAGAATGACAATAATTGGGAATAATAATTTAATCATATATTTAAATGGAGGCTCTGATCCGTATACCAATAATAATGGCGGAACCATGCTCGGTGAAAACCAGGCGAATATAGATGCCGTCATCGGAAGTGCCAATTACGATATTGGTCATGTCTTCTCCACAGGCGGTGGTGGAATTGCTACCTTGACCAGTCCTTGCAACAACAGTTGGAAAGCCCGTGGGGTAACAGGTAGCGGTGCTCCTGTGGGAGATCCATTTGACATTGATTATGTCGCACATGAAATAGGTCACCAGTTTGGTGGAACCCACACCCAAAATAATGATTGTCAAAGGTCAACTGTTTCCTCTATGGAACCCGGTAGTGCCTCCACCATTATGGGTTATGCCGGAATATGCGCCCCAAATGTTCAAAACAATAGTGATGATTATTTTCATGGTATAAATATCGAACAAGTAGCGGATTTTGTAACAGGTGGCGGTCATAATTGCCCGGTGGAAACGAATACACCCAATAATCCGCCTTCGGTAACCGTCGCTTCAACGACCTATTCCATCCCAGCCAATACGCCTTTTGTTTTGACTGGAATGGGAAGTGATCCGGATGGTGATGCCATTACTTATTGCTGGGAGCAATTCAATCCAACTCCCTCCACTCAACCTCCACAATCCACCAATACGGACGGACCCAATTTCCGCTCCTTTGATCCCACTACAAGCCCCCAAAGATATTTCCCCAACCTCGCCGACCTCGCAGCAGGCACGGTAAGCCAATGGGAAGTTTTATCCAGTGTCAGCCGAACGATGGATTTTAGATGTACGGTTAGGGATAATGCTTCCGGAGGTGGATGTACAGCCGAGGCAGATGTTGCGGTTTCTGTAGTTGGTTCCTCAGGGCCCTTTTCTGTCACCTACCCAAATGCAGCCGGGATTACCTGGAATGGATTAACAAATGAAACGGTCACCTGGAATGTCGGAAACACCAATGGAGCCCCGGTTTCCTGTGCCAATGTGGATATTTTATTATCTCTTGATGGAGGTTTGACTTTTCCCATTACGCTGGCAACTAATGTTCCCAATGACGGATCGCATACTATTAATGTTCCCAATAATCCAACGACCACAGCACGGATTATGGTGATTTGTTCAGATAATATCTTTTTTGATATTTCTAATAATAATTTTACAATTACAGGAGCAACTAATGACTTTACTTTAAATGTCACCCCCACTACACAAACTATCTGCGCTCCTAATAATGCGACTTATACCGTTGAAACAGGTTCACTTGGAGGATTTAGCGATCCCATTAACTTGGGTACAACGGGATTGCCCGGAGGATTAAATGCAACCTTCTCCCCTAACCCAGTTTCCCCTGGAAACAATGCCACTTTAACCATTTCAAATACAAGTGCAGTAACACCCGGGGTTTACAATTTCGATGTAACGGCAACCAGTTCGACAGGCACGAAAACTTTTTCTGTTTCTATAGAAATTTTAAGTGGCATTCCCGGCCCGGTGACCCTTACTTCACCCGCCAATGGTGCTGCCGGAGAAAGCACCTTACCAACTTTTACCTGGAATAATATTGCCGGAGCTACTTATCAATTGATAGTTGCTACCGATCCTGGCATGAGTAGTGTCATTGAAAACATAAGTGGAATCGGAACTAATTCCTATACCTTAACCAATCCATTAAGTATTACAACCACTTATTACTGGCAGGTCATTCCATCCAACTTTTGCGGAACCGGGCCAGGTAGTACCGTTTTCTCTTTTACAACAGCGAACATTGTATGTAATAATTATTCCAGCAACGATACACCTATTAATATATCCTCTTCGGGTACACCAACAATTACTTCTACTATAAATGTCACTGATGATTTAACCATCTCAGATGTCAATGTGATAAACCTGGATATATCACATTCCTGGGTGGGGGATTTACATGTAACTTTGACTTCCCCTACTGGAACCGTGATCAACTTGTTTGATCAGGTTGGAATTCCAGGGTCTACCTGGGGATGCGATGAAGATGATGTTCTGGTAAGTTTCGATGATGCAGCTTCTCTCACTAATGCAGATTTGGAAAGTATGTGTAACACTACACCTCCGGCTCTTTCAGGAACTTTTATTCCTGCTAACCTTCTATCTGCTTTAAATGGAGAAAGTTCATTAGGAAACTGGGTCCTAACCATAACAGATAATGAAAATGGGGATGGTGGATCACTAAATTCATGGAATTTGACGATTTGCGGGACGCCTGTTGCTACCGGTGATTTTGATTTTACAATAATTCCCACTACTCAAACCATCTGCCCAAATGAATCTGTAGATTATACTATAAATACGACCTCGATTATGAGCTTTAATGACCCGATTACTTTCACAGCATCAGGTCTGCCAGGTTCTTTTAACGTGCTTTTCAGCCCCAATCCGGTTACGCCCGGTAGTTCTACCACAATGACAGTAACAGCTACCGGAGCAACACCAAACTCCTATAATTTTACAGTTACGGGTACAAGTGGAACGCTTGTCCATACTCAAAATGCAACTGTGGTTGTTCAACCTACAATCGGCCATCCAACTCTTACCTTCCCAGCAAACATGGCAACAAATGTCTCCCTAACTCCTACCATGACCTGGACGGCTGTACCCGGAGCCACTTCCTACACGATACAAATAGCAACTGATCCTGGTTTTACAAACGTTATTCAATCCAATAATATGTTAACCGGTACGAGTTACACCCCTTCCCCCGCACTTCCGGGTGGAACGACAATATACTGGCAAGTCATTACCAATAATGCCCAATGTACAGGCCCCGGAGGACCGAATGTATTTTCGTTTACAACTGAACAAGATTGTAGCAACCCAATAAATCCAAATGAGTTTTTTGATTTGGATTATTGTAATACAGGAGTTGGTTTTGTGGAAGTAAATCCATCTGGTGGTGCAGGAGGATATACCTATACCTGGAGTAACGGTGCAGGAAACGTCAATTCTCAAGGTGGTTTATTTGCCGGAGATTATCTTTTCACCATTACCGATGCAAACGGTTGTACTCAGGATGGAATGATAACTGTCCCATTAACGGATCCCATTATTTCTGTAAATATGCCATCCAATGATGAAAACTGTAATATGCAAGATGGTGCCATTACAGCAAATCCTACAGGTGGAACAAGTCCTTATACCTATGCCTGGAGTAATTCAACTACAAATCAAACTAATACAGGATTATCTGCTGGAAATTATACAGTTACCGTTACCGATACTCATGGTTGCTCTTTTGTGGAATCTCAAAATGTTTTAAATATTCCAGGTATTTCTGGTGTAGCCACTTCTTCTACACCAGAAGACTGTAACCAACTCAACGGTACCGCTTCCGCTGCTCCTACTGGTGGAACCA